>CAIYNH010000592.1 GCA_903927495.1 uncultured beta proteobacterium | reverse complement strand
GGCGACCAGATTCCGTACCAGACCTGCGACAAAAACGGCAGCTGCACCACGACCTTCAAAGACGCCAATCTGAAACTTGAGGTGACGCCGCAGATCACGCCCGAGGGCGCGGTCATCATGGACCTCGATGTCAGCAAGGACACCAAGGGGGTTGACACCGCCGCCGGCCCCGTCATCAGCGGCAAGAATGTAACCACCCAAGTGCTGGTAGAGAACGGCGGCACGGTCGTGATCGGCGGTATTTTTGAGCAGACCGAGTCAACCAACGAGACCGGTGTGCCCTGGCTGCGCGGCTTGCCAGTGCTGGGCAACCTGTTCCAGAGCAAGAGCCGCTCCGACAAGAAGACGGAGTTGTTGGTGTTTGTGACGCCACGGATCATTACCGAGAAGACGGGTACCCGCTGACCAAGGCGGGCAGCGCTGCTTGTCGCATGTTGTGTTTTGAAATTGATACTTAGTTTGGTCGGCCTGCCAGGCTCCGGGAAATCCACCGTTGGACGTCAACTTTCCCGGCGCTTGCGGCTCCCATTCTTTGATTCTGATCAGGTGATCGAACGTCAAATTGGCTGTTCGATCCGGGAGTATTTTGAGCGTGAGGGTGAGGATCGATTCCGCGACGTTGAGGAGTCGGTGATTGATGAGTTGACACAAAGCCCAAACAGTGTCTTGTCAACAGGTGGCGGTGCTGTTTTGCGACCGGCTAATCGCCGGCATCTGCGCGATCGCACTCAGGTGGTTTACCTGAACTCGTCGCCGGACGAACTGTTTCGACGCCTGCGTCATGATGTCAATCGCCCCTTGCTGCAAGTGGCTGACCCCTTGAGCCGCTTGCGTGATCTGTATCTGCTGCGGGACCCCTTGTACAGAGAGACCGCGCACTTTGTGATGGAGACCGGTCGTCCGTCGGTTGCGACGCTGGTCAACATGATTGTGGTGCAACTGGAGTTGGCAGGTTTGTTATTGCCTGTGCAGTCAGGGGCGATGCTGAGGTAATTTCGCGGTTTGTGTGGCGTTGTGCTGAAGCGACAAAGGCTTGCAGTGGAGTTTGGATTTGGTGATCGATCAGATTTAGGACGCTATATTTTTAATAGCTAACTGTTGTTGTTTGGCAGGTGTTTCAGGGTGATTTTAATGCGATCAAATGGCGTCTGATGACATTCGGTGGGTGGCCTACATGAAATGCTGCTTCCCGCTAGAATGTTCAGACTGTTGCATTTTCATTGCGCAAGGTGGACCTGAATCGTTAGCAAGTTGCGTGTGTATTATGAAAATTGAGAACAATTTCCCAAGGGTACAAAATGAAGTTCATTAATGCGATCAGTTTTCAGAATAAATTGATCAGGTTACTGGTCGTATTCATTTCCACGCTTGCCCTTGCAGCCTGTGGTGGTGGTGGTGGTTCGGCAGGAAACCTCGCGAACAATCAAGTACCGGGCGGAGGCTCCAACAATGCAGTTGCGTTGTTCACCTCGGCGCCGGCAGCTGTCGTGGTGGCCATTGGCGCCGCACCCAGCTATGCCATCGGTGGCGGCACTGCACCTTACGCGGTCAGCAGCAGCAATACTGGCGTGGCCACGGTTGCTGTCAGTGGCACGAGTTTCTCCATTACCGGAGTTGCTTCGGGCACCGCACTCATTAACATTGTTGACGCAGTCGGCAAGTCGCTCGGCACTAGTGCCACGGTTGGGTCGAGTTCTGCAACCACGGCGTTGTTCGTCACGGCACCAAGATCAATTGCTATCGTGGGTGGCGCAAGTTCCGCTTATGTCATCGGCGGCGGGACTGGGCCTTATGCTGTCAGCAGCAGTGACACCCGTGTTGCCACTGGCAGCGTTACGGGTAGCACCCTGACAGTCAGCGGTGTTGCAGCCGGTACTGCGCAGATTTCGGTGTTTGACACCAATGGCGCGACGGTTCAGATCGGCGTCACCGTGGGTGCGAATTCTGCCGCAGCGGCCTTGTATGTCACCGCGCCGAGCGCCGTCACTATTTTGACCGGGGCGAGTTCGTCCTATACCATTGGCGGTGGCACTGCCCCTTACATTGTCAGCACCAGCAATGCGAGTGTTGCAACCGCCACCGTGACAGGTTCCTCCTTTGCGATCAATGGGCTTGTGGCCGGCGCAGCGCAAATATTGGTGTTCGATTCAACGGGCGCCGCAGTCGTGGTTGGCGTGGCCGTAAGTAGTGGCGTTGCGCCCACTGGCCTGTACACCACGGCGCCGAGTTCTGTTGTGATTGCAGTCAGCGGTGCAACAACTTACCTGGTTGGTGGGGGCTCAGCGCCTTACGTCGTTAGCAGCAGCAACACCAGCGTTGCAACGGTGACCGTGAGTGGCACGACGCTGACCATTACGCCGGTTGCAGTGGGCACGGCGCGAATAAGCGTGCTTGATCTGACGGGTACCGCCGTCAGGGTCGATGTGACCGTTGGCTCTGGCGCTGCAGCGGCGTTGTTTGTAACAGCACCCGGTGCGGTTACCGTCGCAATTGGCGGCAGTCCGGTGTATGGCATTGGCGGAGGATCAGCACCCTATACCGCCAGCAGCAGCAATGCGAACATCGTTACGGCGGCTGTCAGTGGAACTGGCCTGACCATCACCGGCGTTTCAGCCGGTACCGCCCAAGTCAGCGTGTTCGACCTGACTGGCACCACCATTACGGTCAACGTCACTGTTGGCAGTGGCAGTGCATCGAGCTTGTACATGACAGCGCCGAGCGCCATCACGGTGGCGCCTACTGCTGCACCGACCTATGTGGTTGGTGGCGGCACAGCGCCATACAGTGTGAGTACCAGCAATGCCCGAGTTGCCACGGTTGCTGTCAGCGGCACCACCTTGACGATCACCGGTGTTGCAGCGGGTACGGCTCAGATTTCCGTCTTTGACGCTACCGGCGCGTCGGTCAGCACCCTGGCCACGGTCAGCAGCGGCGCCGCGGCGACAACCCTTTATGTGGCGGTGCCAAGTGCCATTACCATCCCTGTCGGAGGTACGCCGCCGACCTATACCGTGGGTGGCGGAACCGGACCGTATGCCGCATCCAGCAGCAACACGGCGGTCGCCACCGCCAGCGTGAGCGGAACCACCTTGACCATTGGCGGAGTGGCGGATGGCACGGCGGAAGTAAAGGTCTTCGATGCGGCCGGCGCTTCTGTTTCGGTCAGCGTGACCGTCGGCACCGGCGCCGGCAGCGGCTCTGTTAGCTTGTTCATGACAGCGCCGAGTTCGATCACGGGTGCGCCGAGCAGCACTGCAATGACTTTTACTGTGGGTGGCGGTACGGCGCCGTACCTGGTTAGTACCAGCAACAAGGCTGTTGCAACGGTTGGCTTGTCTGGAACGACCCTGACCATTACCGCCTTGGCCTCCGGTACGGCGCAGATTTCCGTCTTTGACGCCACTGGCAAGTCTGTCTCCACCAGCGTTTCAGTGGTGTCAGGCCCGACAACTGCATTGTTCACCACTGCGCCCGGTTCTATTACCCTGGCGGTGGGAGAGTCAACGCCCAACTATGTCATCAGCGGCGGCACGACCCCGTACGCCGTCAGCACCGGCAACGCCAGTGTAGCCACAGTTCTTGGAAGTGGTTCCGGTTTGGTCGTCACCGGTGTGGCACCAGGCAATACGCAAATTACGGTTTCTGATGCCGTTGGTGCAACGGTGAAACTCAGTGTGACGGTGGGCGGCAGTGGACTGCCGCTGTCCACCACGGCGCCGGGTGCAATTACTCTGGTCATTGGCGCGCATCCGTCATACACGATCAGCGGCGGCACTGCGCCGTACACCGCGACCAGTAGCAATATCAGCATCGCTACCTCAGCGACTGCGACCGTTGCTGGTGTCACAACCTTGACCGTTACCGGCGTGGCCTCGGGGCCTGCAGCGAACGTTGTGGTTCGAGATGCGTTGAACGCGACTGTTTCGATCACGGTGAACGTGACCGCCAGCGCAGCGCTACTGACGACCGCGCCCAGCAACGCGGTCACCATCGCAGTCGGCGGCGCTGAGAGCTACACCATCGGCGGTGGTACGGGTTCCTATTCTGTTGTCAGCAGCAACACCGCTGTTGCAACGGCAAGCCTTCCAAGTGCGAACACACTGAATATTGTCGGTAAATCGGCCGGATCGGCCCAGGTCGTGGTCTTTGATGCCGCTGGCAACTCGGTGACGGTGGCTGTCACGGTTGTGAGCCCCATTGGGTCACCGCTTTTCACCACGGCGCCGGTACTTGGCGTGATCATTGCTAAGAATGGGACTGGCGTGTACACGATCGGTGGCGGAACTCCGTTCGTTGTCGCCCCCGCGTACAAGGCCAGTACCAGCAATGCCAGTGTGGCCACTGTCAGTGTCGTGGGTAGCAGTTTGACGATCAGCGGGGCCGCAGAGGGTACAGCGACGGTCAGTGTAAGCGACAGCGCCGGTTTGGCGGTATCGATCCCGGTCACCATTGGGTCGGGCAGCGCGCTGTTCAGCACAGCACCTAGCGCCGTTGCCGTCGCCATTGGTACGCCACAGACCTACAGCATGGGTGGTGGTAGTGCCCCCTATGTTGTCACCAGCAGCAGTACCAGTATTGCGACCGTTTCGATGCCCAGTCCCACCGCGACAACCTTCACCATCACCGGTGTCGCTGCGGGCACCGCAAAGGTTGTTGTTCTGGATCAGATTGGCAAGTCGGTGTCTATCGATGTCACAGTCAGTTTGGGGGGCGCCAGCCCGCTGTTCACGACTGCGCCTGGCTCTGTTGCTTCTTGTGTCATTTACAACAGTTGTCTGACAATTGCCGCCTTGGTGTCGCCGACTTACGTCGTCGGTGGTGGTACGGCACCGTACGCGGCGACGAGCAGCGATGTCACAAAAGTCACGGCAAGCGTAACGGGAACAGCATTGAACATTGCGGGTATTGCGGCTGGAGCAGCAACCGTTCAAGTGTCGGATGCTCTTGGTGCTACGGTCTTGATCCGAGTGACCGTCACGGCACCGGTTGCGAGTCCGGTGCCTTTGGCGGTCAATCCGAGCACCTCGACTGCGAGAGTGGGTGACGTGCTTAGCTTTGCCATTAGCGGCGGATCGCCGACCTACAGTGTTGTAGCAACCGCTCCAACTGTCGCATCCGTTTCAACATCTTCTGTTGTCGTTAACGGAGGTACCTTCAATGCGACCATGCTTAGCGCAGGTGTGACAGGCATCACGATCACTGATTTGACGGGGCAAACAAGCACGGTTAACCTGACAGTCGGTGCTGCCAGTGGAGCACTGAGGGTGTACCCCAGTTCGCTGCAAGTGGGTGAAGACTATGCAGCACCCATCACTTTGGGAATTGTGGGTGGAACCCCACCCTATAGCTTTGCGACCACTGACCTTGTGCTATCTACAGTGCCGCTTGTGGCAAGCAGCAGCAGTGTATTTGTTGTAACGGTCGGTTCTCAAGGCACACGCTGCATTTCAGTGGGCATTCCCGCTTCACAGACCCATACGATTACGTTGACTGTGACAGATGCGCTTTTGGCGTCGACAACCAGCACCCTCGTCATTGCCGACAACGGCAAGGGCGATGGCTCTAACAAGTGTGGGGCACCTTAGTCCGAAGTGAAAGACCGCCCGCAGGTGCAAACAGTTTGTATCTGCACGGGCAGCAACAGGCGGTGCCGGAATGGAGTGGTCCACCGCCTCAAGTCAGGCGCATGGAAATGCACCCGGGTTGGAGTGTGGGTAGGGTGCCAGGCCGCGTTTGCCGCTGACCGTGGTGCGCGCATCAGCTACTGGCTGCCAGCGCTGACTTGATGACTTGACTGCGTTAGCGTCAACAGTCGCAGGTCATTCGCGCCAGAACTACTTGCTGGCGACCCAGCTCTCGCCGTTCTTGACAAAGCGCATCGAGGCGGTTCCCTTGGCCAAGGTG
Source organism: uncultured beta proteobacterium (assembly GCA_903927495.1). Classification (GTDB taxonomy): domain Bacteria; phylum Pseudomonadota; class Gammaproteobacteria; order Burkholderiales; family Burkholderiaceae_C; genus Rhodoferax. The sequence continues at coordinate 658 of CAIYNH010000592.1, read as the reverse complement.
CCGCCATGGTTGACTTCAAGTTCCACTTCGCAGCGATAGGCTTTGTCGCCGTCTGATTTACAACCGACCTTGCGTACGGTTTTCAGTTCGGGTTTGGTTGGCATGCCCTGCTTGCCGATGCTGCGCTCCAGCGCTTCAGAGTCAGCCTTCATTTTGGCTTCGACCGCCGCCTTCAGTTCACCTTCGTTGGGTGAACTGCTGCAGGCGCCCAGTGCCAGGCTGATTGCAAGCGTTGCCCCGATGAAAGTGATGTTGCGAAGTTGGGTCATGTTGGTTCAGACTGGGTTGAAATTAGCTGCGTTCATACGCAAACCTTCTTGATAATGAGTTTAACAGCGGCCAACCAATTCAGCTGGTACGCGATGGCAAGACCATTAGCCTCTAAACTCACGGGCATGAACGCCGCAGCCATTCAAACCGTCTCCATCGATCTGCAAGACCGCAGCTACCCCATCACCATCGGCCCCTCGCTTTTTGACGACCCGCTGAGCTATGCGGATCTGCCGCCCGCCAGCAGCGCCTTGATCGTCAGCAACACCATGGTCGCGCCGCTTTATGCGCAAAGGCTGGAATCGGCTTTGCAGGGCAAGTACAGCCACATCCACCACGTTGTCCTGCCCGATGGCGAGGCGTTCAAGACCTGGGAAACGCTGAACCT
>CAIYNH010000591.1 GCA_903927495.1 uncultured beta proteobacterium | reverse complement strand
TTGCGGCACGATGCCAATGCCCTGGCGCAAGTCATGCAATGCCATTTCACGCGTGACGATGCCGTCTTTCATGACACGTCCAGAGTCAGGGTCGTAAAAACGCAGGAGCAATTGAAACACGGTGCTTTTACCTGCTCCGCTGGGTCCGACAATGGCCACGGTCTGTCCGGGCTGTATGCTGAGAGAAAAATCTTTCAGTGCAGCATGCCTGGGGCGAGATGGATAATGAAATGTGATCGAATCAAAAAAAATAGCGCTTCCTGCTTGTGACACGGGCGCTAGAACCGGATTTAGTGGGGAAACAATGGGGGACTGACTGGCCAGCAATTCCATGAGTCGTTCCATTGCGCCAGCGGCGCGTAACAAGTCGCCATAGACCTCGCCCAAAATTGCAAAGGCGCTGGCCAAAATGATCACATAAACCACGGTTTGTCCCAGGTGGCCAGCACTGATCCGCCCGGCCATAACTGCCTGAGTGCCTTGGTAAAGACCCCAGAGTAGCGCGGCAGAGGTTGCAATGATAATGAAAGCTACTAATGCGGAGCGGGCACGAGTACGCCGCACTGCGACCGTGAATGCGTTGTTTGTCGCTTGGTTAAAGCGTGTCGTTTCACGCAATTCAGCAGTGTAGCTTTGCACCACCGGAATCGCGTTCAGCACTTCCGCGGCGATCGCGCTGGAGTCGGCGAGGCGATCTTGGCTGCTGCGTGAAAGCTTGCGCACCCGCCGTCCAAACCATAGCGCCGGTAGCACGATCAGTACCAGTATCACCATGACCTGCGCCATCACCATCGGATTGGTCCAGACCAACACGCCCAGCGCACCCAGGCCCATCACCAGATTGCGTAAACCCATACTCAGGGACGATCCAACCACCGTTTGAACCAGTGTGGTGTCGGCCGACAACCGAGATAGCACTTCGCCGGTTTGGGTGGTTTCAAAAAACGCTGGGCTTTGCTGAAGCACGTGAGCATAAACGGCATTACGCAGATCGGCGGTAACCCGCTCACCGATCCAGGTCACCATGTAAAAACGAGCGGCCGAAAACATGCCTAGAGCCGTTGCAATTGCAAATAACATTCCAAAGTGTTGCCGCAATGCCATCAATTGCTCGCCCTTGTCGGTTTGAAGCGATCCACCGTCAATCAAACTGCGCAAAGCCAGTGGAAATGCCAAAGTGGCGATGGCAGCCAACACTAGAAAGACCAGGGCTGCAGCGATCCGTCCACGGTAGGGCCTCAGAAAAGGCAAGAGTCCAGTGAGTGATTTTGACTTGCCGTATTGGGTTGTTGAGGTTGACATGGGCTCAGTCGTCACGTAAGCCGAGCCTATACAGTCGTGCATACAGTCGATCGTGCTGCATCAGTGTGACATGGTTGCCCTCTTCTGCAATACCACCATGATCCAGCACCACAATGCGGTCTGCATGGTGAACGGTTGACAGGCGGTGTGCAATCACCAGCGTAGTGCGGTTTTTCATCAATCTATCCAGTGCTTCCTGAACGCTACGTTCCGATTCAGTGTCAAGTGCCGACGTGGCCTCGTCCAAAATCAATATTGGTGCATCTTTATAGAGTGCCCGGGCAATCGCCAGGCGTTGACGCTGTCCACCCGAGAGTTGGGTGGCGTTGTGGCCGACTAACGTATCCAAACCCTTTGGGAGTGATTGAATGAAAGACCCCAGGTTGGCGGAAAACAGACATTGCATGACTTTTTCTCTGTTGATTGATAAGCCGAGTGCAACGTTAACAGCAACGGTGTCATTGAGCATCACCACCTGCTGACTGACAAGTGAAAACTGTTCCCTTAAATTGGTCAAGTTCCAGTCGTGTAGTTCGTGTCCATCCAGGCAAACCTGACCCGAGCTATAGTCTATAAAACGTGTAAGCACACTGATCAGTGTGGTTTTTCCAGAACCCGAAGCGCCCACAAGGGCAATCGTTTCACCGGGTTGAATGCTCAAGTTTTTAATCGATAAAGCAGGGGTTCGTGAAGATGGGTATTGCATAACAAGCTCTGAAAAAGTGAGCAATCCAATGGCCCGAGGCGTTGAATATTCACCGCTCGACTCATTCGGAGTTTGCTCGATCAGGGTCAGTGCCCGTTCAAGTGAGACCAGTCCTCGTGTAATGGGACTAGAAACTTCGGAGAGTTGGCGAACCGGTGCAATGATCATCAACATGGCCGTGACAAAGGCCACAAAGCCGCCAACCGAAGTACCACTGTTAGCGCTTTGAATCAATGCCACTGAAATCACTGCCGACAGTGCCACTGCGGCCAACATTTGTGTCATCGGGGTCATTGCCGCACCGGCGACCGTAGATTTCATGGCCAGATGGCGCAGTGACTCACTCAGCAAGTTAAACCGCTTCGCTTGCGAGGTTTGTGCCGCGTAGAGTCGGATGTCCCGGTGTGCAAGAATATTTTCTTCAACCACATAAGCCAACTGATCAGTGGCGGTTTGATGGTCTTGGGTAATTTTGTGGACTCGCTTGGTCAACACTTTCATGACCCAGGCTACCGCTGGAAACACCGCCGCCACGATCAGCGTCAATTTCCAGTTCAGATAAAACAGATAGCCTGTAAGGGCCATCAATGTTAGTCCGTTGCGGGTTAAGCTGAGCATGGCGTTGACTAGCATGGTGGCACCGCTTTGCACTTCATAGACCACAGTGTTGGACAGAGTACTGGAGCTTTGTTCGGAAAACAGTTTCAGTTCAGCCGCCAATATCTTGGCAAACATGGCTTGACGCATTAACAGCAACCCTTCATGGGTAATACGTGTCAAGCCAAGCTGCGACAAATAGCCGGCCAAACCCCGAACTCCAAACAGCAATAGTAGAGATGCGGGAACTTTCCAGACTTCAAGTTGACCCTGCTGGAAGCCACGATCCAGCAGTGGTTTAAGTAGCGCGGGAATCATGGGTTCGGTGCATGCACCTACAAGAGCGCTGATGGCGACCAGTATCCAAGTGCTAGGTAAGGTTCCGAAATAGGGCTTCAAGCGACGCATACGCGTGAGGAGTCCGCCTGCGAGCTGCGGCGCGGGGCTCAAGGATGACTCAGTCGAGTTGGGACCAATCATGACGGGGCAGGCTTGCTCACCAAGTCGGAAGATTTGGTTCTGATCCCTAGAGCAAGTAATAAGCCCAAAGTGACACAGAAAAAATCACCAATCAATGCGTCGTACAGCGATGAGTTAAATGAGCAAGCAACAACCATAACGGCAACGATGGACACGGTCGCACGCATCAATGCTGGGTCAAATCGCAAAGCGTCGCGTACCAAGCTTGCAACCAGCATGAGTAGCAGCAAGGTGCCTCCAATCCCCAACTCAACACCCCATAACAAAAATTCCTGGTGCGGGTTGCTGGTAAAACTATCGCCAAAGATTTTTTGTGCCTGGGCACCTTCAATTCGTTTCACGGAAAGGGTCCAACTACCCGCGCCGTGGCCTGTCAGAGGTCGCTCAGCCATAGCTTGCAACGAGCGTCTCCATGCATGGAGTCGAAATCCGGACGAACTCTCGTTATCTCCTTGGGTGCTGTAGTTTTGACTCTCGCTCATGACCTGGGCAACCCGGTGCTGAAATTTGGACGACACTGCATACGCCAACAATCCAAGGATCAGAGGGGCAATCACTACGATGCCAAGACGCCACTTTTTTGGGATTTCCCACATTATGGCAAGTGTCAATACGGTCAGTGCCGTCAGGTAGCCGGTTTTCCCTTCTTGAAAGTAAATTATGTTTACCAGTGCTGCCATAGCGGTTCCCGCTAAAGCCGGTCGCAGCCAGCTTATTTCAAGCCATCTGTGCCGCAAATGCCAGTAAATAGCTGCCGTAGCTGAAAAAATCAGCGTTTGATCCAGATAGGTCGAAAAAACCACGTACTTGTACTGAGGTAAGAGTGCGCTGGTGGCCCATGGCACACGCCAACCCGCAACCATTAGCCAGGAACTGGCAATGAAAAAAGCTTGACTTGCTACAAACGCAAGCATCGCAATGCGCGCTTCCCTCTGACTACGAATCAGACAAACCAGCATCACAATTTCCAGCAGTTTCCCATGTTTGGTGACGGCTAACACGGAATTTTCAGGTGCGCCTTCACTCCATAACAAGCTCAGGGCAAAGATTGCAATACTTAGCAAAATGACTGGAATCGACCAGACACCGCTAAGTTCGGTGTCAGGTACTTTTTGAAAAAATTGGTGAATGAGATACAAGAGGCAACCGACAAACAATCCCAGTTTTCCTATACTGATCCATGCCATGGGTAAACTGACGCTAACCGCCACAAAGCATATCAAGACAATTCGAAGTTTGGTGGTCAGGTGCATCTGCAATGGCATTGGTAATAAGAATAAACCGCGCAACTTTACCCTATGGCTGCCCTCGGTACTTTTCTCCAAGATGCGCCAGTCATCTATGATGGCGACCCAAGCAAACTTTCAATTCCCATGCGCCTTTCCGCTATCATCATCACCCGCAATGAACAGGTCAATATTGAGGAATGTCTCAAGAGTATTGACTTTGCTGATGAGGTGATTGTGCTGGATTACGCCAGTTCTGACAGCACGGCTGAACTGGCGCGCTCTTTGGGAGCGAGTGTTCACCTCACGCAAGATTGGCCTGGCTTTGGGCCGCAGAAAAACCGTGCACTCGGACTGGCGCAAGGAGAGTGGGTGCTTTCAATTGATGCCGATGAGCGTGTCACTCCTGAGCTTCGTGAAGAAATATTGCAGATGATAGCTAATCCTGAAGGATGTAATTGTTTCGCAATTTCTAGGTCTTCTTGGTTCTGTGGCCGATTCATCGACCACTGTGGCTGGTCTCCTGATTATGTCGAACGCTTGTTTAGAAATGGATCGGCCCGATTT
>CAIYNH010000590.1 GCA_903927495.1 uncultured beta proteobacterium | reverse complement strand
CAAACGGGCGTTTGCCAACTCGGTCACCTTTAGACATCGATCGACAGCCGCCTGGGGATTCCCGGTTTTGTAGGCGATCCAGTCCTGCAGAAAGGTTGAACGCTCAAGGTCATAGAGAATGCGCGAAGTCCAGTTCCCAGTTCCGTCACTGTCATCGACATCGAGCATTGATGTGTCGAGAATTCCGTGCATCCCGTAGTCATAGAAATGCACGAGGTTCTGCACCATCTCAATGCTTTCGATGTCAGCAAAGATCAAACCCAATTCTGCGGGGCCGTTATCGGGGCTTGCGTAATCGCTTTGATGGCTGAGAGCTTTGTGACTCAGTAGAGGCCACAATTGGCTGTCTGACTCCGCATCACGGACGAAAGTGAATCGCGCCTGGTTGAGCAGGATTAGCATCGTCTCGAGGATGTCTTGCTTGAATTCGTCCTTGGTGAACGGGACCGGGAATCCGGTGCTTCCCTCGTCGTTGGTGCTGGTTTGCATGGGTGTCCTTATCGTGTGTTGCGTTGTTCGTATCAACGATATAATTCTATTTCATGTTTTTAAAGATATCAACAATATAACAAGACATACATATAATGTTAAGTGTGTTGTATATATCAACTACGATCTATCAAAGAGGGTCATCGAAAGTCACTATCCGTTGTGCAAGGCAGCTGCGCTTTTCAGAATGTCGCTGGTCTTTCGACACTTTTGGCAAAGAGTCTGCTTCTTTCGGTCAGACTGTTGGCAACAGCGCACTCAATTCCCTCCCGCCAAATGGACAAACGTCCCTAGCTTTATTCTCCTAGAGCGGTGCCACGATGGGTTACAGCACAGAGGCTTGCACCCTGGACTTTGTGGCAAGTCTCTTTGCGTCTAATGACTGTATATAATAACAGTATGAAGACCGAAATTCAATACCGATGGCGCATCATGTGGCTGGGTCATTGGGCAACAACCGGCCACCACTGCACCGAAGAGCAAATGCGCCGGGAACATCCCGAAGCCATACGCATTGACGATTCACGCCGTGAGTTGAATATTGCTGATACTTTCGATGAGCGAAAGAATGTCATGGCCCCTGTGTACTCATTTGTCAAGCAATCGGCAAGGGAGGGCAAGTGAGTGCTGCGGCGAAAACATGGGCATCGATGCCTTACGCTACTGCGCACTGGTGGCGCATGATGCAACCTCTACCTACACGCTGTGCGCTGCTTGTATGGCGGTGGCTATAACGAACCGTTAGTTGATGTAACGAAAAACCGTCAAGCTGGACTTCCAGTAACCAGCCTATCGTGGCAGTCAGCAACCGCTGCCTTGCAGACCACCATATTGAGGGGCCTATCAGCACCAGTTTCTAAACTCGAGGTCAAAAATAGTTTGATTAACAAGTAGTGAAATTGGTTTGACCTGGAATGCACATTCCAGGTCACCACTCAACCCCGCTCGTACCACCCCTTCGAATTGTTGACGACATAGACCACCAGCAGCATCACCGGCACTTCAATCAGCACGCCGACCACGGTGGCCAGTGCCGCACCGGAGTTGAAGCCGAACAGGCTGATGGCTGCAGCCACCGCCAACTCGAAGAAGTTGGATGCGCCTATCAGCGCCGATGGGCAGGCGATGCTGTGCTTTTCTCCCACGGCGCGGTTGAGCCAGTAGGCCAAGCCGGAGTTGAAGAACACCTGAATCAGGATCGGTACCGCCAACAATGCGATCACAAGCGGTTGCTTCAGGATGGCTTCACCCTGAAACGCAAACAACAACACCAATGTGGCGAGCAGCGCGGCAATTGACCACGGGCCGATTTTGTACATCGCCGCATCCAGCGCTGCCTGACCACGGCTGAGTAATTTTTTTCGCAACAGCTGGGCGGCTATGACCGGAATCACGATGTACAGCGCCACCGAAATCAGCAAGGTGGCCCAAGGTACGGTGATGGCGGACAGGCCAAGCAAAAAAGCCACCAGCGGCGCAAATGCCAGAACCATGATGCTGTCATTTAAAGCCACTTGCGACAAGGTAAAAAGTGGGTCGCCACCGGTCAGGCGGCTCCAGACAAAGACCATCGCCGTGCACGGTGCAGCAGCCAGCAAAATCAGCCCGGCAATGTAGCTGTCGATCTGATCAGGTGGCAGCAGGGGCGCAAACCAGTGCCGAATAAACAGCCAAGCCAGAAGCGCCATGCTGAATGGCTTCACCAACCAATTGACAAACAGCGTGACTGCAATGCCCTTGAGGTGCTGGCGGACCTCGCTGAGTGCCGAAAAATCCACTTTGAGAAGCATCGGAATGATCATCACCCAGATCAACACTCCGACTGGCAAGTTGACCTGCGCCACCTCCATCCGGCCAACCGCCTGAAACTCGCTGGGAAACAGTTGCCCAAGCAGAATGCCGACCACAATGCACAAAAACACCCACACCGTCAAATAGCGTTCAAACACACTCATTGACGCACCCGTCGCTTTTTTCGCTGTGACTTCACATTGGGCACTCATGGTTTACGCCTTGCTCAACTCACGGGCGGTGCTTTCCAACATGGTTTTTTGCAACTTCTCAAGCGGCAGGCTGATCAACAATTCAAGCCGGCGCTTGAGGGCGTGCAAGGTCTGGCGAAAGGCTTCCAGTTTTTGTTCGTCAAGTGCATCGCCTGCGGATGGATCCGGGTAGCCCCAATGCGCCGTAGCGGGCTGGCCAGGCCAATAGGGACACACTTCTGCTGCGGCGTTGTCGCATACGGTAATCACCAAATCCATCTTGGGCGCATCAAGGCGGCCAAACTCATCCCAGCATTTACTGCGCAGGCCTTCAATCGAAATGCCTGCGTTTTGAAGAACTTGCAGGCCCAGAGGATTAGGTTGCTGGTTTTCACGCGGACTGCTACCTGCCGAATACGCCTTGAAGCGGCCCCGGCCAATGTGGTTCAGGATGGCTTCGGCCAAAATGCTGCGGGCCGAATTGTGGGTGCATAAAAATAGAACGTTGAGAGCTTTGTTAGTCATGGCAGATTTCCTAAGGTGAGGCTGGGTTAGAAGGCAAATTGGCAACCAGTTTTAGCAGGCGATCAACCCCGATCGGCTCATCTTTCAATAGCGGTATCAGCGCATAGCGACTGGCGTGCAGAGTGGTTACAGCATTGATTTCGGGGAGCTCGGTGCGAGCCCGCTGGAGCAGCAACGGTGCGCGCACCTGGGCTGCGGCCAGACTGCTGTTGATGACCCAGGCCCAGGGCTCAATGCCAGCACGGCGCAGTTCGGCTTGCAAATTCGCAGCCTCAAGCACTGGCGTGGTCTCAGCCAGCGTGACGATCAGCACCTTGGTTTGTCGGGGGTCTTGCAACTGTAGCAAAGGCGTGCTGAAGTGCGCACCTTTGCCCAGCTGACGTGCAATGTCGCGGTGGTAGGCACCTGTGGCATCGAGCAGCAACAAGGTGTGACCGGTCGGTGCGGTGTCCATCACGACAAATTTTTTATCCGCCTCACGAATCACCTTTGAGAAAGCCTGAAATACCGCAATTTCTTCGGTACAGGGTGAGCGCAAGTCTTCTTCCAGCACGGCGCGCCCTGCCGCATCAAGTTTGGCACCCTTGCTTGCCAGCACTTGTGCGCGGTAGTCCTCGGTGACCTGATGCGGATCAATGCGACTGACTGTCAGGTGTTCCAGAGTGCCGTGCAGCGTTTCCATCAAGTGCCCAGCCGGATCCGAGGTGCTCAGGTGCACCGCTAGGCCGCGCGCCGCGAGCTCCACGGCCACCGCAGCAGCCAAAGTAGTTTTTCCAACACCACCCTTGCCCATCAGCATCACCAGTCCATGCCCATCCAGCGCAATCTGATCAATCAGTTGCGACAGTCTGTGACCCTCTAGCGCGTCGGTCAGGCTTAAAGACCCTTGCCGCAGTGCCGCATTGTCTGCTTGCTTGCCATTGATTTGATCGGCATCGCCAAGCAACGGTGTCAGCAGCGCAGGCGCTTGGGTCAGAGTTGCACGGGTCAACAAGTGCCGCAGGGCTTCAATCCCTACCAAATTGAAGGGCTTGACTTCAATCAGGTCGAGATGCAGTTCGCGCAGAGCCGGCGCCAAGGATGCCAGCACGCCTTGCTCTCGCCGGAAAATAGCTTCAGCGAGTGGGTCGCCAAGCGTTTCAGTTCCCGGAAAGACAGCATTGACGACCAGAAATTGTCGGGTTAAACCGATTTCGGACAACTCCAGATGCGTCCGGGCTGCTTCGTTTAATGTAGCGGTCTGTGCACGTGCAACAAGCACTAGACGGGTTTTTGTTGCATCAGATAGGGCATCGACGGCGGCCTTGTATTGGGTCCGTTGTTTTTCTAGGCCGGCCAGCGGACCCAGGCAGGAGGCATCACCTTTGCCGCTCTCCAGAAAACCGCTCCAGGCACCGGGTAACTGCAGCATCCGGATCGTGTGACCGGTGGGTGCAGTGTCAAACACAATGTGGTCAAACTCTGCGGTCAGCGCGGTGTCGGTCAGCAAGGCGGTAAATTCGTCAAATGCGGCAATCTCGGTGGTGCAGGCCCCGGAGAGTTGCTCTTCAATACCTTTCACGACCGCTTCGGGCAGCAGTCCCCGCACCGGGCCAACGATACGCTCGCGGTAGGCTTGCGCTGCGGCTTGCGGATCTATTTCGAGCGCGCTCAAGTGGGCCACTTCGGGCACAGCGGTGATTTGGTTACCAATGCCGATGCCGAACACTTGAGCCAGATTGGAGGCCGGGTCGGTGCTGACCAGCAGCACGCGCAGGCCCTCGGCTGCTAACTCCATTGCAGTGGCACAGGCTATCGATGTTTTACCGACTCCGCCTTTGCCAGTGAAAAACAAAAAGCGCGGAGGATTGTCCAGAAATTTCATGTCAATACTTCCTCTACTTTGCCAACTGTCGGGTCTGGTCGGCCGCAATGCGGTATTTGCAAACTTTTGCCGGTGTCGAATTTAATGGGGGTTTTGTGCTGAGCGCTTGATCCGGGAAGACCGTGCCGAATAACGTGAACCTCATCAATGCCCTTTTCGCCAAGCAAAGTTCAGCCGGATCAATACGGTTGCAAATATTTTTGCATTGGCAATTAACAGCAGTTACCGCCAGAGCAACAGCTGCCAGCGTTTGCTGCCGGGGTGTCAGGGGCAGGCGTGACTGGTGTTATGGCCGCGGCTTGGAACCAGCGCGTCAGGTCAGCACGGCTGGGGTAGCGACCGGCAAAAGCCACTTCTCCGTCTACCAGCGTAATTGGCAATGCGGCCTCGCCTGAGCGCTCCAGCAGGTCTTTGACCGCAGCATTCTGGGCAAACGCCAGTGGCGTCTGGGCCAGGTTAAAGCGCTCAATTGGGAAGCCATTTTGATGGGCCCAATCTACGTCCGCAGAGAAAGTGACCAAAGCTTGGTCCACGTCCGTGCCACAGACACCACTGCTGCAGCACAGTGCGGGATCGAATACCTGTATTTGTTTCATCGGAATATTCCTCTTGGATAGTCTTGGATAAGTTAGGGGTGGGCAGAAATGGGGTGGCAAAGTTCAGCGCATTGCTCAGGATGCCCGGCGCAACACTCGGCCGTCAGGTAGCCAATCAGGTCTTGCATCAGGGCCATGTTGGCGCGATACCTTTGGTAGCGCCCTTCTTGCACCACCGATACCAGTTGCGCATGCGTCAACGCTTTCAGATGGAATGACAAGTTGGTTGGTGGCACGCCCAAGGCACTGCCTATGTCACCCGCCACCATGCCCTGCGGCCCGGTTTTGACCAACAAACGGTAAACGTCCAAACGCACGCCAGAGGCGAGGGATTCAAAAATTGTGGTAGCGAGCAAAGTATTCATTGCTGCAATGATACAACAATATTTGAATCATTGAAGTTATGCGGCGAATCAATGCGCTATTTCAGACTCACAAGCCTTGACTCAAGGCTTTACCAGTTCGGCATCTAGCTGGAGTTCATGAATTTGCACAATCGCGTCGGCCGCTTGCGCGCGCCGCTCGAAAGGGCCAACACGAACCCGGGTCAGCACGCGTTGGCGGGACTTGAGCTCCTGGGTGAAGGCCGGCAAGCCCGCCGCCAGTAATTTGGCGTGGGCATTGCGGGCATTGTTGCCATCCGCAAAAAGGCCGACATTGATGTAATTGCCTGGCACGGAGGCAGCCCTGGCCGCTGATGCCTTGGGCATGGCGGGGGTCGGCGATTTGGCACTTGCAGCCAATACAGGCACCGAAATTGCCGCTTCTTGCTTGGTAAATGCGCCAGCTGCCCGCGCCAAGGATGCAGCCCCAGCAGGGTAAATAGGTCTGCCTGCAACGGCAGGTGGTAAGTTAGCACGTATCGCAGTGACAACTGGCTCAGATGCCGCTGTAGCACGAGCCGGTGCTGAAGATGGTGCTGATATTGCCGGCGCACTCACAGCGACCGAAGCGGCTGAAGCGGCTGAAACAATCGCTGGTGTTGAAACTACCGCTGCTGATGCTGATGCTGATGCTGATGCTGCGACGGAGGCTGACATCGCTGCTGAAGCGGCACCCACGATGGGCGCAGAAGCAGTTGGCGCGGCTGAAGCAGCCATCACCGGTGCCGGCACGACCTGGCAGGGGGTGCTGACTGCTGCGCTGGGCTTGGCAGAAGTTTTGACTGCTGGCTGAATGACCTGGAAAACTTCAGGTGGCACCAGAGATGCCCAATCGACTGTCCAAAATACCGACGCTAGCGCAAGAACAATTCCCAGCACCGTATTGGAAGCAAGAATGGCAATGAAACGTTGACGGGTACTGGCCTGCTGCGCCAGTCTGGCGCAGGCTTCGTTCAAAGTGCCGGTGGCAGATAGCGCTTGAGCCATGCTCTTGCGGATTTTTGCGTGAAAAATTGCATTTCCGAAAAGACCCGGCAGGCCAAAGCTGAGTGCCACGCAAACCAGCAGCAGACCGAGTTCGACCGGCTCAGGCCATTGAAACAGCAGCCGGCCCAGGCCTAGCAACAGCAATGGAAGCACCAGCATTGCTGCCGCATAGAGCACGGCACCGACCCACAGGCGTCTGAAGATCATCCAGTTCAGGGTGTAGCAACTAGCGGCCCAGTTCCAGGTCAGGCGGCGTCTTCCCGAGGCCTCAAAACGGCCAAAGATGGGAAGGTAATAGTCGGTGCTGATGGGCCCGATGGCAGCCCGGTACAAGCTCGTGACGCTCATCTCTTGGGATTGGTCAAGCGACAGCGTGGCTTTGGCATCGGCGAAGGAGGGTTCAGGCATGCTTTATTTTGTCACGCCAGAGAGACTACTACACTTGAGGCTATGAACTTTTCGATATTTCTGATTCTGATTTTTACCAGTATTTACCTCCTCAACGGACGGGATCAGCGTCGGCGCGTCGGTTTGCTTGGCAGCCTTTTGAGTCACCATCAGATTGAAAAACTGATGGAGCGCCTGCTGCAGGGCTACATGCGGGCCTTGGACGAGGCCGACCCGGCACGGCAGGCGCAAATCTGGAATTTATTGGCCACCGCCGAGGCGGATTTGTCGGAGAAATTCAGCCTCTTTGTGACCGAGTTGGCAAAAGTTGATGAAGACAAGGTGCGGGTCAGCAAGTTGCCAATCGGTTTGCCCTACGCCGATAAACTTTTCCCGAAAGCGACTTTTGACTTGCGCAAGGTGATGAGCATTCATGCCCACGGCATTTTCAGGGCCGCCGAGAACATGGCGCATCTGGCGGCCAAAGACAAAGCCTTCACGGTGTTAGCAGAGGTGTTGCTGATGCAACACACCTGCCACTGGTTTTGCCGGTCAAAAACAGTCGCCTCGGCACGCATGCTGGCACGGCACAAGACTACCTACCGACAATTACTTCAATCTGTAACAGCCGACACCCGCCAAGCGTACAGTGCCCTGCTTGGCCCATGAATTCGCGCCAAAAACCCAATTCAATGTCATGGCTGAAATCGCTGTTTCAGCGTAGCGCCCGCCAGACACCAGAGCGACAGCGAGCGCTGGATCTGCTTGCTGCTGTTGACGCTGGCGGGTTGCCGCTCAATCCGGCGCGCGTAAATGATATTGCGCGCCAATTAGGTCTCGATGTTTCCGCCAAAGCGCCGGTTGCAGAAACTATCGAGCGCATCCGGGCCTGCTCCGTTGATTGGCTATGATCCACCAAAGTGCGGATTGAAAGCGCTTAAATAACAGGAGGCAAATCGGTGATGGAGTCCAATTCAGCGTCGCTGCTTGATTCATCAATAAATCCGAATTTTGAGCAGGCCTCGTATGAGGTTCAAGCCATTTTTCAGAACGCCACCGTGGGCATCGTGCTCACGCGTGACCGGCGGGTGGTGCGTTGCAACAAGGCCCTGGCGGATATCTTTGGCTACACACCTGAAGGCTTGGTGGGGCAGCTCGGTCGCATCATTTATCCCAGCGATGAGGCCTATGCCCAGATGGGGCATGATGCCAGTTCGGTGTTAGCCGCTGGACAAGCTTTTCGCACGGAACGTCACTTTGTGCACCGCGATGGTCGGCTCGTGCTTTGCGCCGTGTCAGCCTCTGCGGTTGAATCCCTGCATCCGGAATGGGGCACGATCTGGCTATACGACGATGTCACGCAGGAGCGCCAACAGCAAGCTGAGTTGAACGCCGCGCTGCTCGAGAATCAGGCCATCCTGGATAGCGCCGCCCTCGGTCTAGCCTTACTCAAAGACCAGCATGTGCAACGCTGCAATCCCCAGCTTGAAACCATGTTTGGTTATGCACCAGGGTCGATGCTGGGCATGTCGGTGCGGGCGTGGTACCCGTCGGAAGAAGACTTTGATTGGGTAACTCAGCAGTTGTATCCACAGATGACTGAGGGCGGGTCAGTCACCCATGAAATGCGCTTACGACGAGTGGATGGCTCCATATTTTGGGCTCGCATGAGCGGCAGGCGTTTGCGCGCTGGCAGCCCGATTACCGAATCCACGCTGTGGTTGCTCGATGACATTGGCCAAAAGCGCGAAACCGAAGAAGCTTTGCTGGCAGCCACTACGCTCAACCAGGTGGTGTTTGAGAGCGCTGGTGCCGCCATCATTGCCACCAACACCCAGGGTTTGATTGAGCTTTTCAACGCCGCTGCCGAGCGCATGCTGGGTTACACCGCACTTGAGCTGGTGCACCAGCAAACCCCGGCGCTGCTGCATGATGTGGCTGAAGTAGTCGACTATGCCCGCGAGCTCAGTCTGGAGCTGGGCGAAGATGTTGGACCCGGTTTTGATGTATTTTGTATCAAGGCACGCATGCACGGCAGAGACGAACGCGAGTGGACCTACCTCTGCAAAGACGGACGACGCATCGCCGTCACATTGTGTGTGACAGCGCTGAAAAACTCGAATGGGCAGATCACAGGTTATCTGGGCATTGCCACCGACATCTCGGAGCGGCGCAAAGCGCAGCGCCTGATTGAGCAAGCCCAACTCGAACTCGAAGTGCAGGTGCTGCAGCGCACCGCAGAACTCGCCCAAAGCAATGCAAGATTGCAAGCCGAGGTGGCAGAGCGTGCCGAGATCGAGCGCCAGATGCGTGAAATGGCGCACTTTGATGCAGTCACGGGCTTACCCAACCGCAATTTGCTGCTGGACCGCATGGCACAAGCCTTGATGCAGGGTGTTCGCGATGGCAGCCAGGTGGCGGTGATGTTTTTGGACCTGGATCGCTTCAAAAACATCAACGACACGCTGGGTCATTCGGTTGGTGATGCGCTGTTGCGCCAAGTGGCCAATCGACTCTCCATGACGCTGCGTGCTACCGACACTCTGGCGCGCATTGGCGGAGATGAGTTTGTCGTGGTTTTGCCCGGGCTCGCCGATGTCAATGACGCGCATCAAGTCGTAGGCAAGCTGATTACTGCCTTGCAAGCTCCGATGGAGGTGATGGAACACGCACTGCACATCACTACCAGCATTGGCGTTTGCATTTATCCCCAGGATGGTGGCGACACCGATGTTTTGTTGCGCAACGCTGACACGGCCATGTACCAGGCCAAAGCGGCCGGACGCAACACCGCCCGGTTTTTTACCGAAAGCATGAACCAGGCGGCCGACCAAATTTATCGGATTGAGTCGGCGTTGCGTGTGGGTGTGCGCGATCAGGAGTTGCGCTTGCTATTTCAGCCGCTGGTGGATACTACCGAGAACCGCATTTTTGGGGTCGAGGCGCTGGTGCGCTGGCAGTCTTCCACGCTCGGGTTGGTGCCGCCAGGCCAGTTCATCGGCATTGCCGAAGAAACTGATTTGATTTGCGAAATTGACTCCTGGGTCATGTGCCAGGCGCTGACGCAAGCGGCGCAATGGCGGGCTCAGGGCTTACCCGACCTGATACTGGCGGTGAACTTGTCCGCACGGCAGTTCCGGCGCAAGGACCTGGTGGCGTTTGTCGCTGAAACGCTGGCTCGAACCGGCTATCCGGCGCATTTATTCGAGATGGAAATCACCGAATCTTCCTTGATGCACAACGTCACCGAGGTGATCCAGACACTTGATCAGTTGGTGGCACTCGGCGTGCGACTGGCGATTGACGACTTTGGCACTGGCTACTCCAGCCTGGCTTATCTGAAGCGCTTTCCGGTGCACAAGCTCAAGGTTGACCAGTCGTTTGTACGCGACATCGGACAAGCCAATAGCGACCTGGCGATTGTCAAAACCGTGATCGCCCTGGCGCAGACCCTGAAACTCGACCTGCTGGCTGAAGGGGTAGAAACGCAGGCCCATCTGACGACCTTGCGCGCACTCGGGTGCGAGCGTTTTCAGGGTTACCTGTTTTCCAGGCCGGTAGCCGCAGAGCAATTACTGCCCCTGCTGACGCAGCGTGTGACGGATTTGATTGCGCCTTCGGTCATGTGCTGAAAACCAGCCATTTTGTACCCTTCCACGCAGCATCCATGACACGCCATTTTTAGGACAACCTGCACATGAAGCCTAACCAAACACTCACCCTGACCCGCCCAGATGACTGGCACTTGCATGTGCGCGACGGTGATGCCCTGGCGACCGTGGTGCCCCACGCCGCCGCCCAGTTCGCGCGTGCCATCATCATGCCAAATTTGCGCCCGCCGATCACCAGCACCGAGGCCGCACTGGCCTACAAGTCGCGCATTCTGGCGGCAGTGCCGCCCGGGTACAGCTTCGAGCCGTTGATGACGCTTTACCTTACCGACAATTTGCCAGCAGCTGAAGTCGTCCGGGCTCAACAGGCGGGTGTCGTGGCGCTCAAACTTTACCCGGCTGGGGCCACCACCAACAGCGATGCCGGTGTCACTGACCTGCGTAAGACCTACCCAACGCTGGAGGCCATGCAGCGGGCCGGTCTGCTGCTGCTGGTGCACGGCGAAGTCACTTCCCCTGACATCGATCTGTTTGACCGTGAGGCGGTATTTATTGACACCCAACTGATTGGTCTGCGCAAAGATTTTCCAGAACTGAAAATCGTGATGGAGCACATCACAACCCGCGAGGCGGTTCAGTACGTGCAAGCCTCTGACCGTTTTACCGCCGCCAGCCTGACGGCGCACCATTTGCTCTACAACCGTAATGCGATCTTTACCGGTGGTATTCGCCCGCATTACTACTGTCTACCGGTATTGAAGCGCGAAACACACCGTCAGGCTTTGTTGGCGGCGGCGACCAGTGGCTCGCCCAAATTTTTTCTGGGTACTGACAGCGCTCCACATCCCGTTCACCTGAAGGAGCACGCCACCGGCTGTGCCGGCTGCTACACCTCGCATGCGGCCCTGGAGTTGTACGCGCAAGCGTTTGACTCGGTCGGCGCGCTGGGTCAACTCGAAGCCTTTGCCAGTTTCAACGGTGCCGACTTTTACGGTTTGCCGCGCAACACCGGCACGATCTCGTTGCACCGCGAAACCTGGACACCGCCCGAGAGTTTTGCCTTTGGCCAGGTCCAGCTCAAACCGCTGGGTTCGGGTGAGGCGCTGGCGTGGCGGGTGCATACGGCCGCATCGTGAAAGGCATGGAACCCGGGTGCTGCACGCTCCCGCAATTGCGGCAAAACGACAACTTTGGCAGCGGCGCTGCGTTGGCGGCCATCGATTGGCGTGCACCCTGGCTGGCACCTTGGGCGGCCGTGGGTGAGCCGGTGGCGCAGCGCGTCATGGCCGGAGAAACGGTCTTTGCCGCACTGAATTGGGCTGTTCAATCGGTCTGGCCGTGCCACGGGGAAGCGCCCATTCGCTTTGTTCCGCAATCAGAGTTGCCCCCAGGTCAAGCTTACGAAAGCTATATTTATGATAGTGGAACATGCCCTACACGAGAGGGCTTGCACGATTTTTTTAACGGATTGGCGTGGCTGCACCTGGGGCTGACCAAAGGCCGCCTGAACCGCTTGCATGTGGCCCAGATTGCGGCAACCGGCATTGCCCCGGTGCGCGGCCCGGCCCGCGATGGCTTGACCCTCTTTGATGAAAATGCCGCTCTGCTGCGCGCGCCAGATGCCTTGTGGGATGCACTGGAGCAAAAAAATTGGCAACGTCTGTTCATTGACCTGCGCCCGCTGTGGCAGCAAGCACACCTGGTGCTGTTTGGTCACGCCCTGCTAGAGAAACTGGTTTACCCAAGAAAATCGATCACAGCGCATGTCTATCGTGCCTATCCAGCTACTGATTCAATAGCAGATATGGATACCTGGTTAGCCCAGAATCTGACTGCGCAAAGGCTTGCCAGCAAGCCGTTCGCTCATCTTCCTGTGCTCGGGGTACCCGGCTGGTGGGCTGGTAATGCGCTGCCTGCTTTCTATGCCGATGCGGCGGTATTTCGCCCGCTAAATAGGCAGCATCCGTGAGGAATTAAACCGGGATTACTTTGATTTCCGAGCATTCACCACTACCATTCACAGCTCTGAACGGCTTGGCCGATCGACTCGAAGAAGGAAATCATGAAACGCATTATTTTGTTTGTACTGACCAATGTAATGGTGGTTGCCGTGCTGGGCGTGGTGGCCAGCCTGCTGGGTGTCAACCGCTACCTCACCTCCAGCGGCCTGAATCTGGGCGCACTGCTGGGTTTTGCACTGATCATGGGTTTTGGCGGTGCCATCATCTCCCTGCTCATCAGCAAGCCCATGGCCAAGTGGACATCGGGCGTGCGTGTCATCAACCAGCCGGCCAATGCTGACGAAGCCTGGATCGTCAATACCGTGCAAAAACTGGCTGACAAGGCCGGCATTGGCATGCCTGAAGTCGGCATCTTCGAGGGTGAACCCAATGCCTTTGCCACTGGCGCATTCAAAAATTCGGCACTGGTGGCCGTCAGCACCGGCTTGCTGCAAGGCATGACCCATGAAGAAATTGAGGCCGTAATTGGCCACGAAATTGCCCATGTGGCAAACGGCGACATGGTCACGATGACGCTGATTCAAGGTGTCATGAATACTTTTGTGGTGTTTTTGAGTCGTGTCATCGGTTACGCAGTCGACGGTTTTTTGCGCAAGGGTGAGCGCTCCAGCGGCCCCGGCATTGGCTACATGATCACCACCGTGGTACTTGACATTGTGTTGGGCTTTGCCGCTGCGATCGTGGTGGCCTGGTTCAGCCGCCAGCGTGAATTTCGCGCCGATGCCGGCGCGGCACAGTTAATGGGACGTCGCCAACCGATGGTTAACGCCCTGGCGCGACTAGGCGGTATGGCCCCCGGTGAGTTGCCCAAGAGCGTGGCGGCTTTCGGCATTGCCGGTGGCATTGGGCAACTGTTTT
>CAIYNH010000589.1 GCA_903927495.1 uncultured beta proteobacterium | reverse complement strand
TCTCAGTGTTGCCTTTGCCTTTTTCGCTGTGCTTGCCAAATAGGCGTTGTTGCAGGTCACGGATTTTTGCATCCCTGGTTTTGAGCTGTTCAATCAGATCTGCTTCGCGTTTGCGCCTGGCTTGGTTTGCCAAGTTGAGCAGGATGCGCCAGCGTTCTTTGTACCAGCGTTCGCGCTTGGTTGCGCGCTCGTGAAGGTTCTTGTAGCGGTTCAGGTCACTCTGGAGTTGAATGTATTCTTGCCGGGTCAGAACAACCTGCTCGTTGGCAAATGGGGTCAAAACGTTTGCCGTGCCATGGATGGGCATCTGGGTGGGCAATGATGTCGGCGGCTGTGCGGCTTGCATAGGCACGACGATAGCGGGAAAACGTCAGTGTGTTCAGCGGTTTTTGAAAGTGAAGGGGGTTCGCCGAATAGTTACAACTCGGGGGGCCAAGCTCAATCGCAACACACGTCTGGCTTTTGATTACCTGCGTATGACAAAAAACTCGATCAGGCAAGCTGCAGCTTGATTATCTGAGAGAAAAAATTTACCGTGACCGAAATTCGGTGCGATTCAAACTATTGCGAGGGGTGTTATCTAAGTAGCCTGATGTCGTTTAAACCACATTGTCGGTCTGCAACAGCTATTATTGATACGGACCGTTTAAGTTTTATGACAACAGAATTTTGTGTCTGCTTGGATGCTTGACTTCTTAGTTGAGCATCCGCGCACCAAAATGCGGGGAATTCACCCACAGTGATTCAAACGTTATAGGGCCGAATCAATAATTACACAGCGTTTAGATTTATTTCGAGATTTTTTTGTCAACCTTTTCTAGCCCGCCTGTTTACAAACATGAAAACCCAATCTACCCGAGGCGGGCTGGTGTATTCCACAGATAGTGGCCGCATGTGCCCTTCCTGCCGACAGCCAATGCCAGCATGTCAATGCCAACTTCGAGCATTCAAGCCCGCTTCCGACGGCACGGTTCGAGTCTCGCGCGAAAGCAAGGGCCGCGCCGGCAAGGGTGTCACGGTGATCACGGGTGTGCCACTGAACGAGCAGGCACTGATTGAATTGGGCAAGATGCTGAAGATTGCCTGCGGTTCGGGTGGAACGGTGAAAGAGGGTGTGATTGAAGTCCAAGGAGATCACGTCGACCGGGTTATGGCGTTACTCAGTGCACAAGCCTACAAAGTCAAGCGGAATGGAGGCTGATGTGCAAGCCGACGACCTGATGTTGCTGGTCACGCGAACCATGCCGTTTGGCAAATACAAGGGTCGATTAATCGCCGATTTGCCGGGCGACTACCTGCGCTGGTTCGCCCGGGAGGGCGTGCCCAGGGGAGAAACTGGGCGTTTGCTGACGCTAATGCATGAAATTGACCACAACGGACTAATTGATTTGCTCGCACCCCTACGCAAGCCCTGAACCTAGACCGAACGGTGCTTGTCTCAAACCGTGATTTGGTGAAAACAGACCCGATTGCGGCCTTTTTGTTTGGCTTCATACATAGCTTTGTCAGACCAGTTGAGTAAGTCCTTCTGTGTACCTTCAAAGCTATTGAATAGCACGACACCAACGCTGGCAGTGCACTGATGCACCACAGTTATGTCATCTTGCCCCTCACGCACAATTGTCAAAGAGTAGTGCTCAGCCAGATTCAGTAGAATTTTCTCCGCCACCCCTTCGGCCTGTTTATGCGCCTCACCAGCACTTATATTTAGGTCGCGAAGCAACACCACAAACTCATCGCCACCAAAACGCGCTACGGTATCCATCTCGCGCACGCATCTCTGCAAACGAAGCGCAACCTCATGAAGCAGCAAGTCCCCGATGTCATGACCACGCGAATCATTGAGGGGTTTGAAATTATCCAGATCCAGAAACATCAAAGCACAATATAAAGAATTTCGCTTGGCCGCGGCAATCGCCTGATTCAGGCGGTCACCCAACATCCGTCGATTGGGCAATTGCGTCAATGGATCATAAAACGCCAGATTACGCACCTGACTCTCAAGCAGCTTACGCTCAGAAACATCGGACTTGATCGCAACGTAATGTGTCACCACACCATCAGGGGTTTTTACCGGTGCAATCTGGGCTTCTTCCCAATATAGTTCACCGTTTTTGCGCTTATTCAGCAGTTCGCCTTTCCAGGCCACGCCATGCGTTAGCTTGTCCCACATATCCAGATGGGTCTGCCTGGGTGTGAGACCAGACTGCAAAAAGCGCGGATTTTGGCCGATAGCTTCAGCGGCACTGTAACCGGTGATGGCCGTGAAACATGGGTTGACGTAATGGATGCGGGCATCCAGATCGGTAATGACCACCGTAACCGGGCTTTGCTCCACGGCAACCGACAAGGTACGTAGTACCGACTGCGCTTGCTGACGCTGTATCAGTTCGCTTTGCAATAGATCTCGTTGTTTTTGCACCTCCTGGCGCAACCGTTCCCGATCAAGCAGATTGCGGATGCGCTGGCGAGCAATTTCAATCTTGATGGGTTTGGTAATGTAGTCGGCAGCACCCAGCTCCAGTCCTTTCACTTCTGACTCAAATTCATTCAATGCAGTGACGAAGATCACCGGAACATGTTTGAGCGCGGGCTGCTCCTTGATTCTCTGGCAAACCTCATAGCCATCCATTTCCGGCATCATGATATCGAGCAAGATCAGGTCAGGCGGGTTCTGGGCTGCCAACGCCAAACCCATGCCACCAGAAGTTGCTGTTTGAATATTAAAGTCGTTTGCCAACGCCGCCCCAAGGGTCAGCAGATTGGCCGGGTTGTCGTCAATAGCCAGAATTTTCGGGCGTTGATGTGTCATTATTTTTCCTCCTGCACCTGTGTGGGTACCAATTTGCGCAAGCGCTCCAGAGCTTCCACAAATGTAAACGATGCCATTAGTCCTGCGATTTTCTCGACTTGGTTGGCCAGTTCGGTACCTTCTGCAACAGCTTGCAATTCCTTCAACTGGGCAAATGCATCGAACTTGTTCTGCTCCAGCAGAGGTATGAGCTGTTCTAAGCATACAGCCAACTGTGCTGCGTCAACCTTTGTCATGGCTACAGGGCCTGATGTCGTCATGGACAACTGGCGCAGCCATTTACCCATGACCAAAGTCAATGCTTCTAGGTCGATTGGTTTGGTCATGAAATCGTCCATGCCAACCGCCAAACAACGCAGACGGTCTTCCTCAAAAGCGTCAGCTGTCAGCGCAATGATAGGCAGGTGTGATCGACTGCCTTGTGACTCCCACTCCCGAATTTTCCGGGTGGCAGTGTAGCCATCCATTACCGGCAT
>CAIYNH010000588.1 GCA_903927495.1 uncultured beta proteobacterium | reverse complement strand
GTCTGTTCCGACTGCCACACCGCGCATTCCATTACCAACACCTCGGGTGATGCTTTCAAGCTGACCGTGTCATCAAATTGTGGCAATTGCCATGTGGAAAAACTTGACACCTACAAAGACACATTTCACGGTCAAATCAGCACCCTGGGCTATGCCTATACAGCCAAGTGCTACAACTGCCATGGTAGCCACCAGATCTTGAAGGTCAGCGATCCGAAGTCGATGGTTCATCCGAACAACCGGATGAAAACTTGCCAATCTTGTCACAATGCCAAGAAAGGCTTGCCGGAAGTACCTGCGGGCTTTGCTACCTTCCAGCCGCATGGCAATTCGCATGATTTCAACAAATATCCCCAAATTTGGGTGGCTTGGCAGATCATGGTGCAATTGCTGGTGGGTACTTTCGGATTCTTCTGGTTACACACCGCACTGTGGTTTTACCGTGAGTACAAGGAGCGCAAAGAACGCGACGGTCAACCGCACATCAAGCTTGATTCCGTGCCAGCACACATGAAGGGCAAACATATTCAGCGTTTCAGCCGCACGTGGCGTATCGCGCACTTGACGTTTGCCTTGAGCCTGATGACGCTGACGCTCACCGGCATGCCACTGTTCTACCCCGATGTTGCATGGGCACCGACGATCATGCGAGCGCTTGGTGGGCCACACACTGCAGGGGTCATCCACCGAGTGGCTGCGGTACTTTTTGCCGGTGTGTTCTTCTGGCACTTGATCTATATGGTCTGGGGCATAGTGCGCAACCGTAAGACTTTCCAGTACTTTGGTCCAAATTCCATGATTCCGAATTTGCAAGACGGCAAAGACATGCTGGCCATGTTCAAGTGGTTCTTTGGTCAAGGTCCGCGTCCGGTGTTTGACCGTTGGACATACTGGGAAAAGTTTGATTACTGGGCACCGTTCTGGGGCGTGACGATCATTGGCGTAAGCGGCTTGATCATGTGGTTACCGGGCTTTTTCGGGGCCTTCCTGCCAGGTTGGATCTTCAATGTGGCTGCTATCTTCCACGGCGAAGAGGCCTTCCTTGCGGTGGTGTTCCTGTTCACAGTGCACTTCTTTAACAACCATTTCCGTCCAGACAAGTTCCCGCTGGAAGTGGTAATGTTCACAGGTACCTTCTCACTGGAAGAGTTCAAGCATGACCATGGCGTGGAATATCAGCGCTTACTTGACAGTGGTGAATTGGAGAAGCACCTGATTGACGCTCCGTCAGCTGGAAAGTTGAAGGCATCAAAGGTGCTTGGCTTCACCTTGATCACCATCGGTTTGACCTTGCTGACGCTGGTAGGTATTGGATTCTTTACCTCCCACTAAGAACGCTTGTGACTAGTTGTACGGTGCGACCAGGTCGCACCGTGTTAGCAGACAAGTTTGACTGTTCTCGACAGGGCATTAATGGGCAAGCAGCAAGTGGGTTTTTACACCACTCGCTGCTTTTTCATTTTCTATACAGTCGCCCCAATTACCCTAGCGCGCAAATCAACTCCTCTATCCGAGCACCCTAGGGTGGCATTTACGTCTGCGATATATTTTTCACCCTTCTAAGCTAACATCCGTCTCCTACATCGTCCGCGCAGTTCAATTTGCCGCGCAAACTGTATGGACAGCAATCAAGGTCAATTTATGAGTTTTAATAAACCAGGTGCCATCAAACAAGATGCATCATTCGTCAACAACGGCGCAGGTGTTTACGCCCCTGTGGTCGTCCCCGAATACCTTGAAAAAACCTATTGGTGGGCTTATACACACCCAAATGCGGTGCGTATTTTTGAGCGTCAGTGGTTGGTTAATCTTATTCTCTGGGGTAACTTTTCTCGACTGCGCGACCTTGCATTAGCAGAAATGGGCGAGATCATCAATGGCCGG
>CAIYNH010000587.1 GCA_903927495.1 uncultured beta proteobacterium | reverse complement strand
ATGCGATCCAAGCTACGAAATAAAGAGCGATTACAGCCGGGTGGTGGAGCTGGTGGCAGACTCCCTGACGCGTTTTTCGACGGGCACCTATGCGGTTTGGTATCCGATCATTCCGCGCCCGGAAGCCCACCAGTTGCCACGCAAACTCAAAACCCTGGCGAATAAAGCTGGCAAGCCATGGCTGAATGCCACCTTGACCGTCAAGTCCAGCAAGCTCCTCACCAGCGCTGAAGGTGAGGTCATACGCCCTGGCCTGCCTGCCAGCGGCATGTTTGTCATCAACCCGCCGCACACTCTGAAGGCTGCCTTGAAAGATACGTTGAAACAGGTCGCGCAAGTGCTGGCGCAGGACCAGAACAATGCGTTTGAGGTGGAAGCCGGCGGCTGAGTCAGCTCAATTGTTACGCTCGGCCTGCTTGCGCGTCGAAAGCCTCGCCAGCACGCCAGCGCTTCACCCATCGATCCAATGCAAAACGGGAGCCAAAGCTCCCGTTACTGAGTCAAGCCACGAATGGCATCAAATCGACTTTCTCTTGCGCCGGCGTGTAACAGCACCCACCAGCCCCAAACCAGCCAGAAGCATGGCATAGGTTTCGGGCTCCGGAACGGCGGAAACAGTCACGTGGTAGTCACCGGAATCGGAATTGTCCACATGACCCTTCAAGTGCAGCATAAAGAAACCAGAATCTCCTCCGGAATATTCGCCATGGCGATCCGAGGAACCACCAGCAAAACTACCCACTTTGTCCAGACCTTGGTACAAGTCGACAACTTCCCAAGTGAAGGTACTGCCATTACTGCTGCCATGGAGATCAGATGAGAGAGATCGCAAATCCGCTGTATTAAAGCGAACCAAATCGTCGAACGCACCATTTATTGGGTGAACCAGAATGTCGGCCGAAAAATGTCCCGTGTTGGAACTATTGGTAATCACGGTGCCACTGTCATTTCTGGGTGTGTTCAGATCGTATTCATTTTTAGCCAAGGCCCCGCCAGCAGCGAACACAGCCATCGCAGTCAGCAAAACTCGCAATTTGGTTTTCATAAGCAGCCTCTTTTTGAAAATGAGCGTACATTCTAATCGTGCGGTACATCAGTTGCGAATTATTTTTTCGCTCTGATTGACCAAAAACGTTATCTGCAAATTCAGCCCTGCTTCAGCCCGAGCACAGCATGCAACATCTGCTTGAAAGACAGTCAGCATTCAGCTTCGTGGCGTAGATTCAACGCCGCATAATGACCTACGCCAAAGCAACTCCCGCAAGCTAGGCCCCCAAACTCAACTAACCCAACCGCCAACATGTCAATCCAGAACCTGTACCAATCCAAGCGCTGCAGCGCGCCCGAAGCCATCGGACTGATTCAAAACGGTGACTTTGTCATTGTCCCCACCGGGGTAGGTGAGCCGCCCACCTTGCTTACTGCGCTCTCCGAGCAACGACGTCAGTTTCATGATGTCAAGGTAGCGCAAATTTTGGCGGTACGCAAATATGGCTACATCGACCCTGAGACGGTGGAGCACGTCCGACCCGTGGCGTTTTTCTTTGGCGCTGGCACCCGCGCTGGCGGCCAGGCCGGCTGGATTGATTTCATTCCCAGCTATTTTTCCGAGATGCCGAGCCAAATCGAGCGCGGTCAGATACCGGCTGATGTGGTGCTGACGATGGCCTCCCCGATGGATCAACATGGCTATTTTTCACTCAGTCTGGGCGCTGACTACACCATGGCTGCTGTCGCCAAGGCGCGTAGCGTGGTGCTGGAGGTGAACCCCAATGTGCCCTTTGCCTACGGCAATTGCCATGTTCATATTTCCCAGGTCAGCGCCCTGATAGAAAGCATTGAGCCCGTGCTGGAAGTGGGTTTGCCAAAAATTGGCCCGGTCCAGGAAGCCATTGGCAAATACGTTGCCGACATGATCGATGACGGCTCAACGCTGCAAATTGGCTACGGCGGCATCCCGGACGCAGTCGTGATGCAACTCACCCGCAAGCATGACCTGGGCATCCATACCGAGATGATTGGCGACGGCATCCTGACGCTGATCGAAAGCGGAGCCGTCACCAACCGCAAGAAGAACTATTTGCCCGGCAAGATGGTGGCAACTTTTGCACTCGGTTCGCGCAAACTCTACCAATTTATGGACCGCAATCCGGGGCTTGAAATTCACCCGGTAGATTTCACCAACGACCCTTACCTGGCCGCTAAAAACGACAAACTGGTGGCCATCAACGCCACCTTGCAAATCGATTTTATGGGT
This sequence comes from uncultured beta proteobacterium, assembly GCA_903927495.1. Taxonomy (GTDB): domain Bacteria; phylum Pseudomonadota; class Gammaproteobacteria; order Burkholderiales; family Burkholderiaceae_C; genus Rhodoferax. Next base: position 1,865 of record CAIYNH010000587.1, on the reverse strand, counting down.
CAGTGCGGTTCCGAAAGCCTGGGCTACTTGCCTTATTCCGGCACCGGTGGCCAGACCGATTTTGTGCGTGCCGCCAACCGTTCGCGCGACGGCAAAGCCTTTATCGTGCTGCCCGCGACCGCCAAAAACGACTGCATCAGCCGGATTGTGCCAACGCTTGCCCCTGGCACCCACGTCAGCACCAGCAAGAACGACATCAATTACGTGGTGACAGAATTCGGCGTGGCACAGTTGCGCGGCAAATCAGCCAAGCAGCGCACGCAGGAGTTGATCGCCATCGCGCACCCCAATTTCCGCGCCGAACTCACCGAATCGGCCCGCCAAATGCAATTGCTGTAACTGTTGATCGACCCGCTGCAGGCTCAAGCATTCTCCATGGGCTGACCTGTCGCTGGCTTGCGTGCCAGCACCGCTCTGAGCGCCACGCCGGTGTGGGTGCCTAGGGCCGCCACACCCTCAGGGGTGCTGGCGGCGACCACCCGGCCACCGCCGTTGCCACCATCAGGGCCAAGGTCAATCACCCAATCAGCCTCCGCAATCACATCCAGATCGTGCTCGATGACCACCACGCTGTGGCCGCCATCCACCAAGCGGTGCAGCACGCGGATGAGTTTCTCAACGTCGGCCATGTGCAAACCCACCGTGGGTTCGTCCAGCACATACAGGGTGTGCGGTGCTTTCTGACCCCGGCGGGTGATGTCGTCGCGCACCTTGCTCAGTTCTGTGACGAGTTTGATGCGCTGCGCTTCGCCACCACTCAAGGTCGGTGATGGTTGCCCCAGCGTGAGGTAGCCCAGCCCCACGTCTTTGAGCAATTGCAGTGGATGGGAAATGACTGGCATGGCGGCAAAAAAATCGACCGCTTCATCCACCTCCATTTGCAGCACGTCGCCAATATTTTTGCCACGCCAGGTGACCGCCTGGGTTTCAGGGTTAAAACGCGCGCCCTTGCAGGTCTCGCACAGCACCTTTACATCCGGCAAAAAACTCATCGCGATGGTCCGAATGCCCTGCCCTTCGCAACTCGGGCAACGGCCTTCGCCGGTATTGAATGAAAAACGGTTGGCGGCATAGCCGCGCGCCTTGGCCTCCAAGGTGTCGGCAAACAGTTTGCGAATGGTGTCCCAAAAGCCAATGTAAGTGGCCGGGCAACTGCGCGGGGTCTTGCCGATGGGGGTTTGGTCCACTTCAAGCACGCGATCAATGGACTCGAAACCGCTGACTCCGCTGCAACCCGTCCAATTCAGGGTTTCACCCGCTTGCAGGGCATCGCGGCCGGCTTTGGTGCTGCGCTTTTGGACAGCCGTTTGCACGTTGCTCAACAGCACATCACGCGCCAGCGTTGATTTGCCCGAGCCACTGACACCGGTCACGGCAATCAGTCGGCTCAACGGGATTTGAGCGTTGACGTTTTGCAGGTTGTGCAGGTTAGCGCCACTGACGCTTAGCCACGGCAGCTGCGACTGCAACTCCTGGCTGGAGGAATTGGCATCAGCGTCCAATTTCTTGCTGGCTTTGGACTTCTTTTTGGCTGGCGTGAAAGTGAAGTTGGCATTTGGCGCTGCCATAAGACATTGCTCTGACTGTGCGGTGCTTAGGGTGGCTGAGTCCAATGCCCCTGGCAATGCGCCTGTCGGGCCATTTGAGACGGTTTCTATCGCTGTTTTATTCGAACCATTTAGCCTTTCAACACTTGACTGGCCTGTATAAGCAGCTTCGTTTTCAATAGCATTAATAGGTCGACGCGCTTGCAACGGGTGCCGCATGGCATGCAGCAAATAGCGACCCGTCTGGGAATCAGGTGCCGATTGAATATCAAGCACCGAGCCTTCGGCCACCAGTCGCCCGCCGCGTTTGCCGGCGCT
>CAIYNH010000586.1 GCA_903927495.1 uncultured beta proteobacterium | reverse complement strand
TTTTCTAGCACGTCGTGCTCAATGGCATTGCGCTGCAGGTCATTTGGTGCTCTTAAATCAAGGCTGAAGCTGCAACGCCCCGGAACCACATTGACACTGCCAGACGGCACCTGCAACTGCCCCATGGTGGCGACCGAGTCGCCATCTTTGAGGGCCCGCTGCTCAAGGTACAGCGCCAGCTCGGCCACAGCACAGACCGCATCGGCGCGCAGATGCATGGGGGTGGTGCCGGCGTGGCTGGCTTGACCAATGACTTCACCGACGTAGCGCACACTGGCGTTGATCGAGGTCACCACGCCCAGCGGCAGGTTCAGAGCGTTGAGCACCGGCCCCTGCTCAATGTGAACCTCGACAAAACCGAGATAACGTGACGGGTCGCGCTTGAGTGCGGGAATATCGCCTACAGCCAAACCGGCGTGCTGCATGGCTTGGCGCATCGTGACACCAGCGCCGTCCAATTGATCCAACCATTGCGGCTTGAAATCGCCCGTGAGCGCGCCTGAGCCCAAAAAAGTTGCTTTGAAGCGTTGTCCTTCTTCTTCGGCAAAAGCCACTACTTCGATGGCAAATGGCAAACGGCGTTGGCTGCGTGAGAGTTCTCGCACGCAAGCCATTGGCACAAAAATGCCCAGCCGTCCGTCGTACTTGCCGCCGTTGCGCACGGTGTCATAGTGGCTGCCCGTCAACAGTGTCTTCTGATCGATCTGGCTAATATGGCTGTAGAGCCCGTCAGCATTGCGTGAGTAGCTCTCAGTTTCATATCTACCCACGACATTGCCTACAGCATCAATGGCAACCGAGTCAAAGCCACACTCGCCCATCCATTGGCTTATTGCTTGTGCGCAGGCACGGTGAGCATCGCTCAGGTAGGTCACAGTCAATTCGCTCGCTGACTCCGAGTGTTGGCTCAAACTTTCCTGCCAATCCCAGACCTCGTTGCCAAGCGTGGGGCTGATGCCAAACTTGTCATTCAGGCGAATTTCAGCGATGCGGTGGATGTTGCGCAGGCATTCCTGCAGTTCAAAGTCAGGGTGCCCACGCAGGCGACGCTCAAAGGTGGCGATGATTTCAAAGCGGTTCAAACCCGTACCACGCGGACCGCGTACGGCAAGAATAAATGGAAAACCAAACTTGGCGTTGTAATCGGCATTGAGTTGCTGTAATAAGGCAAATTCTTCAGCACTGCAATGCGTTAGCCCGGCCTGGCTTTGTTCATTGGTGGATTCGGCTGTCAAACTGTTACTGACCATGGCCTTGCCAGCCAACTCCGGGTGAGCCCGGATCAAGGCGAGTTGTGCAGCACGGCCAGCGCCGTCAAGCACCTGTGTCATCCGGTGTTTGAGCTGGTGGATGGATCGAAAAGGTCGCTGCTGGAGCGCAGCCTCAGCAATCCAGGGTGAATGCTCATACAAGCCGTCGAGCAAGTCCAGCGCCTCAGCGGCACTTGCCGCATTCAATTGTTCCAGTGTCATTGCCATGGTCAAGTTGCCCTCATGCCTGTGACTGGTAGGGGTGGGTTATCTTCCAGTGGCGTGCAATATCAATGCGCCGGCACACCCAAACATGGCTGTGCTGGCCAACATAATCCAGAAAACGTTGCAGCGCAGTGATGCGACCCGGCCGCCCCAGCAAGCGGCAGTGCATGCCCACACTCATCATCTTGGGCGCATTCAGCCCTTTCGGGTCACCTTCCGCATACAGCACATCAAAACTGTCCTTGAGGTCCTGGTAGAACGGATCCGCATGCGAGTAGCCTTGCGGCAAGGCAAAGCGCATGTCATTGCAGTCCAGCGTATAGGGCACGATAAGTTGCGGCACCACATAATGATTGGTTTTACGCACCTCCATCCAAAACGGCAAATCATCGCCGTAATAATCGCTGTCATAGTCAAAACCACCAAAGTCGGCCACCAAGCGGCGCGTGTTCGGGCTGTCGCGTCCGGTGTACCAACCCAGCGGGCGTTCACCCATCAGCCGGGTCAGTATGTCGACACCACGCGCCATGTGCTCACGCTCGGTGTCTTCAGGCAGGTTCTGGTAATGAATCCAGCGCCAGCCGTGGCAGGCGATCTCATGGCCCAGCGTTTGGCAAGCTTGTACCAACTCCGGGTAACGCTCCAGCGCCATGCTGACACCAAACACCGTCAGTGGCAGACCACGCTGCTCAAACTCGCGCAGAATGCGCCAGACCCCGGCACGCGAGCCATATTCGTAAATGCCTTCCATGCTGATGTGACGCTCCGGGTAACTGGCCGGGTTGAACATCTCCGACAAAAACTGCTCTGAACCCGCATCTCCGTGCAGCACACAGTTTTCGCCTCCTTCTTCATAGTTCAAGACAAACTGCAGCGCAATGCGGGCTTGATTGGGCCATTGGGCATGAGGCACCTTGGGTCCAAAACCCTTGAGGTCGCGTGGATAGGGCAAAGTACTGTTGTAGTGGTTCATGGTGTTGTTCAAACAAAAGCGCTGGCAAGATCATCGGCCGGACGCGCAGGTGCAAAGTCAAGGTTGGCTTCGACGTGCAGCAAGTGCTCGTCCATCAGTCGCACTGCCAGCGACTCGTCCTTGCCAGCGAGTGCTTGCACGATCTGATCGTGCTCATCGTTGGAATGTTCAGCGGCGCTTGCGGACTGGTACATCAAGGTGATGAGCGAACACCGTGAAATCAGCTCATTGAGCAACTCGGCCAGCACCTGGTTACCCATCAGCTCAGCCATGCGAACATGAAAGTCGCCAAGCAACTCGGTGCGCTCGGTGCGTCCGGTCGAATCGTCACGCCCGAGTGCTGCTTTTTCGGCCTTCACGTGGGTTTGCAGCGCCTTGATCTGCTTGGCCGATACCTGGCGCACAAATGCGCGAGTCATCTCGGCCTCCAACATGCGGCGCACCGCAAAAACCTGGCGCGCCTCGGTCACCGACGGGCTTGCCACAAAGGCACCACGAGCAGGCTCCATACGAATCAGGCGGTGATGGGAAAGCTGGAACAATGCCTGACGCACCAACGTGCGCGACACGCCAAACTGATTGGCAATTTTTTGCTCCGCCAGTTTGGTGCCGGGCTTGAGCCGATGCGACACGATGGCCTGAGTCAGTGCACTCACGATCAGGTGGGTGGCCGAGGTGGTGGTTTCAACGGTTTGGGTAGTAATTTCGGTGACCATGCCGTTATGATAGCCGCACTGAGAAAAAGTGTATACACTTTAACAAATTCTTTTAAGGACACCACGATGGGACTGAGTACGCATGTTTTGGACACTATGCACGGCACACCCGCTGTCGGCATGGGCGTGACGCTGTTTACCACGCAAGGCAGTGCGCTGTTGCAGCTCAAGGCGTTTGTACTGAATCAGGATGGGCGTAACCCGGACGGGCTGCTGTTGGATGCAGCGAGCCTCAAGCGCGGCAGCTACCGCCTGGTGTTTGACGTAGCTGGGTATTTCAAGGGGCTCGGAGTGGCGCTGCCCGAGCCCAATTTTTTGACTTTGGTAAGCCTCGATTTTGGCGTGGCCGAACCAGAAAAACACTACCACGTGCCGCTGCTGGTGAGTCCTTGGAGCTACTCAACTTATCGTGGGTCTTGAGGTGAACTTCAGCTGTTTGTGGACTCGGGGCGACTCCTGTGGGTAAACCTTTATGAGCAACACTGCCGAATTTTTGGCCCGTTTGGGAGTCAGCGACGCGGTGCTTGTCAGCGTTCATGCGCATCGGGGCTCGGTACCGCGTGAGGCCGGCAGCTGGATGGCAGTGTTTGCTGACGCATTGGTTGGCAGCATTGGCGGTGGTCATCTGGAGTTGCAGGCGACTCAGGAGGCACGGATGAGATTGCATGGCCAACCAGGTCTGGCGTATGTGCGCTATGCGCTGGGCCCGGCTTTGGGGCAGTGCTGTGGTGGCGAGGTACATCTGGCGTTCGAGCGGGTCAGCGCCCTGGACCATCCCAGGCTTGAGCTGCAGTTCCGGCACCAACAGGCCGCTTTGCCACTCGTGGCGCTGTTTGGCGGCGGCCATGTCGGTCGCGCTCTGATCCAAGTGCTGGGTAATTTACCATTGCACGTGCGCTGGATCGACAGTCGCGATGAAATCTTCCCCGGTGTCGTGCCCGTCAACGTCGAATGTGAACATTCGCAACCGGTGCACGGCGCGCTGGCATCGCTGGCACCCCACGCGCACGTACTGATCATGAGCTTCAGCCACGCCGAAGACCTGGATCTGGTTGCAGCCTGCCTGAAACGCCAGCGCGAGCGTGCCGATGTGGCGTTCATTGGTCTGATAGGCAGTCAGACCAAATGGGCTACTTTCAGTCGGCGCCTACTGGAACGTGGCTTTACAGCGCATGAATTAGCACAAGTGACTTGCCCGATAGGCGTGCGTGGCATCTCCAGCAAAGAGCCCGAGGTGATCGCCATTGGTGTGGCGGCACAACTCTTGCAAGCCTTTGAGCGTAAGGTTTCACCTGGCAATGATTCGATATAGGAACAACAATGGAAAGCTACCTTCTTGACTGGGCCAACCTGCTGTTGCGCTGGACCCATGTGATCACCGCCATCGCCTGGATTGGCTCCTCGTTCTACTTTGTCTTTCTGGACAACAGTTTGACTCCGCCTGTCGATGAGGACCTGAAAAGACAGGGTGTCGGCGGTGAACTGTGGGCGGTACACGGTGGCGGTTTTTACCACCCGGTCAAGTTTGCCGTCAAGCCGCCCCAACTGCCCGCGAACTTGCACTGGTTCTACAGGGAGAGCTACTCCACCTGGTTGACTGGTTTTGCGCTGTTCACGGTGTCGTACCTCTGGAGCGCGAGCACCTACCTGATTGACAAATCACGCATGGACTGGACTCCCGAGTTGGCGATAGGGGTTGCAATCGCGTTTCTGGTGGTGTTTTGGTTGCTGTACGACCAGATCTGTCGCCGCCTCGGAAACCGCAAGCATGGAGATGCCATTGTCGGGGCCATGGTGCTGGTGCTGGTGTGCCTCGGTTCGTGGCTGGCGTGTCAATGGTTTGCCGGGCGTGCCGCGTTCTTGCTGATGGGTGCGATGCTGGCCACCACCATGAGTGCCAACGTGTTTTTCTGGATCATTCCAGGGCAAAGAAAAGTGGTGGCATCCATCAAGGCGGGTCAGGAAGTGGACCCGATGCACGGCACTCGCGGCAAACAACGCAGCGGTCACAACACCTATTTCACGCTGCCGGTGCTGTTTGCCATGCTCAGTGGCCACTACAGCTTTACCTACACCCACCCACAAAACTGGCTGATACTGATTGGCATGATGTTCGCCGGCGCGGCCATTCGCCAGTTTTTTGTGATGCGCCATGGCTTCAAGTTGGGGCGCAATCCGCACCCCTGGAAGTACGCAGCGGTGGGAGTGGTGGCTATTTCGGCGGTGTTTGTCTGGTTGAAGCCGGCCCCGGCGGCGCCGGCTGCCGCGGCGCAAGCTTCCGCAACACTGGCTGCCCAAGGCACGCCCGGTGCCGCAGGCGGCCCCATCAGCTACAAGACCATGCAACCCCTCTTGGCCCAGCGCTGCTACATGTGCCACGGTGAGCAGGTGCAGATGAAAAATGTGCGACTCGACTCTGCCGAGGGGCTGGCCAGGAACGCGCAAATGGTGTACCAGCAGGCTGTGGTCACGCGCATCATGCCCATGAACAACGCCACCGGCATCAGTGAAGCCGAGCGCGCCATCATCAAGCAATGGTTTGAGTCAGGCGCGCATGTCGATTGAATGCAGGGTAGCTAAGTAACACCCTGTCACATATGTGCCCAATTAACACCCGTTATTCGGCATTTGGTGTCCAACATCGTGTGAGAA
>CAIYNH010000585.1 GCA_903927495.1 uncultured beta proteobacterium | reverse complement strand
CTGTACTACTTCATCAACTGGAAGTACCTGTCACAGGTGTGGGGTTTGAGTTAAGTCTTTAGTTTGTACGCGGGCCACGGCCCGCGTACTGTTCTGTGCCCTTTCGTTTGCGAGCAATGAAATTGATGAACGTTATGCGTGATACCGACTCGCCCGATGCGATCAACGCCAGCCATAGGGTCCGCGATGTACTTGGGCTTTTCAAGCTGCGCATCGGATTCATGATCATGATTACCGCCTTGGTAGGAATGGTCATAACGCCAGGCCCATTCATTGGCTGGACCAAACTGGTGATCATGGCATTGACCGTACTGGTTTCTTCGGCAAGTGCTGGCGCTTTTAACCAGTATTACGAGCGAGATACCGACCACTTGATGGCGAGAACCCGTGGACGTGCATTTGTGACAGGCTCGCTGCCTTCCACGCCGGCTTGGCTTGTGTTGATGGCTGTGATGCTGGTTGCATCTGTGTCGATTGCCGCTTGGGCTGTCAACCCGGTTTCTGCCGCGTTTGTCTTTCTGGGCGCGTTCTTTTACGCCGTCGTTTATACGGTTTGGCTAAAGCGGCGCAGTTGGCTCAACATTGTGGTGGGCGGTCTCGCTGGAAGCTTTGCGGTTCTTGCTGGTGCTGCTGCTGTCGACCCCGTCATTGGCCCACTGCCATTTTTGTTGGCCGCCGTCCTGTTCTTGTGGACCCCGCCGCATTTTTGGAGTCTGGCAATTGCTAATCAGGCTGAGTATGCCGCTGCGGGTGTGCCTATGCTGCCCGTAGTGATTGGTACACAGCGTGCTTCGTGGGTCGTGTTTTGGAGTGCCTTGGCATTGGCCATGACTGCCATCGCTCCAATCTGGTTTGGCGCTGGCGTTATCTATTTACTTGGCGCGTTTAGCGGTGGCGCCTATTTCGTTTACAAAGCGTGGTTGCTCGCAAAATCCCCATCGCGAAAAACGGCCATGGGTTCCTTTTTTGCATCCCTGGTTCAACTCAGCCTGCTATTAGTAGCATCCACACTGGACAGCCTGTTGGTTTGAGAACATTTAGCGTGTTGCCATGAGGGCATTTATTCTCAAGATTCATGTTACGTCGAGTGGTTTTTGGAGTGGCTGGGCTCGAATTTTTCTATCAGCAGCATTCCTGACAGCGCTCACTTGCGCAGGACATGCGGCGGAACCGTCAGCCGCGGGAACATCCGCCGCGTTGGATCAAAAGACAGCTCTCCAACTGAGTCAGTCAGTCATTGGGACGATCCCTGATGACTATGCATTTCAGGATAGGGAAGGGAGAACGACTCGTCTCTCCCAGTATCGTGGAAAGCCTTTGCTGGTTAGTTTTATATACACCGGTTGCTTTCAAGTCTGCCCCCTGACTACGCGGTCGTTGCAAACAGCAATCGAGGCCGGGCGTGATGCCTTTGGCACCGATCAGTTCAATGTGATCAGCATCGGTTTCAACCAACCGGCCGACTCCCCACAATCGTTGAAGGCTTTTGCGAAGCAGTACCGCATTGATGTCTCGAACTGGGAGTTCCTGAGTCCTCCGGGCTCAGTCGTTGAGCGTCTTGCGCGTGAATTTGGATTTAGCTATTTATCCACCCCGGCTGGTTTTGATCACATTTTGCAAGTCACCTTGCTCGATGCAAAT
>CAIYNH010000584.1 GCA_903927495.1 uncultured beta proteobacterium | reverse complement strand
GAATCGGGGCTTTGAAGGCTTCTTCTTCCTCTGCGCTCCATGCTCCACCCTTGCCCTCGATGCCGTCGCGTTTGACGGTCGCCAATACACTCGCTGCCTGCTCGCCGCCCATCACCGAGATGCGGGCGTTGGGCCACATCCACAGGAAACGCGGGCTGTAGGCGCGACCACACATGCCGTAGTTGCCGGCACCAAAACTGCCACCAATGATGATGGTGAATTTGGGCACAGCGGCGGTGGCCACTGCTGTGACCATCTTGGCACCATTGCGGGCAATGCCTTCGTTTTCGTACTTGCGCCCGACCATGAAGCCGGTGATATTCTGCAAAAACACCAGTGCGATCTTGCGCTGGCAGCACATCTCAATAAAGTGCGTGCCCTTCAAAGCCGATTCACTGAACAAGATACCGTTGTTGGCGATGATGCCCACCGGCATGCCCTCAATCTGCGCAAAGCCACACACCAGGGTGGTGCCAAAGCGCGACTTGAACTCATCAAAATCAGAATCATCAACGATGCGGGCAATGATTTCGCGCACATCAAAGGGTTTGCGGGTGTCCACCGGAATCACACCGTATAACTCAGATGCTGCATATTTAGGAGTGGATGGTGCTTTTCTAGCAAGCGCTGCAGGCTTATTCTTATTTAGATTCTTAACCGCTGTGCGGGCCAAGGCCAGCGCGTGCATGTCGTTTTGTGCCAAATGGTCGGCCACACCCGAGAGGCGCGTATGCACATCGCCACCGCCTAGGTCTTCTGCAGTCACCACTTCACCTGTGGCGGCCTTGACCAGTGGTGGGCCGCCCAAAAAGATCGTGCCCTGGTTCTTGACGATGATGGCCTCATCACTCATGGCGGGCACATAAGCACCGCCAGCGGTACAACTGCCCATGACGACTGCAATTTGCGCCAAACCCAATGCACTCATATTGGCCTGGTTGAAAAAGATGCGCCCAAAGTGGTCACGGTCCGGAAACACCTCGTCCTGATTGGGTAAATTAGCGCCGCCAGAATCCACCAGATAAATACACGGTAAACCGTTTTGCTGCGCCACTTCTTGCGCGCGCAAATGTTTTTTGACCGTCATCGGGTAATAGGTGCCGCCTTTGACGGTGGCATCGTTGCAGACAATCATGCAATCCACGCCACTCACCCGGCCAATTCCGGCAATGAGTCCCGCGCCGGGAGCACTGTCGGAACCATCCCGGTCGGGGTACATGCCCATGGCGGCCAAGGGCGAGAGTTCCAGAAACGGCGTACCCGGGTCGAGCAGGGTCTGCACCCGGTCGCGCGGCAGCAGCTTGCCTCGGGCGGTGTGCTTGGCGCGAGCAGCGTCGCCGCCGCCTTGTTCCACCAGGGAAACTTTGGCATTGAGGTCTTGCACCAGCGCTCGCATGGCGCTGGCATTGGCCACAAAATCGCTTGAGCGGGCATTAAGTTTGGTTTCCAGAACTGACATGGCGGTCTCTTTCGTGAATTGTCTTGTTGCAAGCATAAGCATAGCCCCTTGAGTTGCTGCTGGTGCGCCATCAAGGTTGCAAATTACGCCAATTGCAGTGCTTGTGCCAACAGCATCACGATTGCGGACAGGACTCAATTGCCTGCGGCGGTAGTGGCTTTGCCGGCGAAGCAGGCAATGCTGCGAACTTAAGCCTCACCCCTTGTAAGCCATGCTCGGATGCGGTTTGATATGCCGATTTGGTCTTGGCGATTTTCGGCCTGGTCTGCGTTTGTGTGAATTT
>CAIYNH010000583.1 GCA_903927495.1 uncultured beta proteobacterium | reverse complement strand
GCGAGCTTTTCGGATCGCACCAGTTCGGTCTGCATGGTGCGAACGGATGCCAGCGCGACGCTAAGTTCCTGGTTGGCGACTTCGAGATTTTCGGTTCGCGCATGTACCCGCAACTCCAGTTGTTGGTTCATTTCGCGAATTTCTCGCTCAATGGCCCGTTGGTGCGTGACGTCCACCAGCGTGAACAAAATCAGCTTTTCGCCACCGGCCACAAAGGTACGGCCCGACATCAGGCAGGTGATCTCGCGACCGTCACGGTGCTGGTGGCGGACCTCGAAGCGGTTGACCGAGTCTGTACTACCGAACGACTCGATGAGTTCTGCGCGCTGCTGTGGGTCGGCCCATATTCCCAGCTCCAATGCAGTGTGGCCAATGACGTCACTCAGCCGGTAACCAAATTGGTACAGCCAGGCATCGTTGACCTCCACAAACTGGCCCCCATTGAAACGCACCAGCGTGTGGGGCACGGGCGATTGTCGAAACATGCCGAAAAACTTGGCCTCACTTTCGCGCAGCGATTTCTGGGTGCCTTGCAGCCGGCGGATGTAAAAAATCAGTGTGTAGGTGAGCGCGCCAATCAGCGCAATGGTGAGGCTGGCCAGTATGCCGCGTTCAGCCGTACGGCGCACCCAGGGGGCCACCACACTCGCGTAGTCCCGCGTGTAAACGGTAGTGATTGGAAAACCCGCCAGTTTTCGGTAGGTGTAAAGCTTGGCGCCGTTTTCATCGTCGAGAAAGCTGTCTTCATCGAAGGATCCCTCCACGGGGCTGGCGCGCAGCACATCGAGTTGTCTCTCGCCCGATACATCCCTGTCCACGTAACGGGCTTCAAAGGGAGATCGCGCGATGATGAAACCCTGATCGGATAGCAGCGTCACGCTGGCGCTGTTTTCTTTGGCCACGCGGGAGTACAGGGTGCCGAAGTAAGACAGTCGGATGTCCACGCTGACGACGCCCACAGCCTGGTCCGCAGCGTTATACAGCGTGCGTGCGACGGGGATCACCCATTGGCCGTCGTAGGCACTGGCGTAGGGGTGACCGACCAGCGCGTCGTGGTCCCGGGTATTCATCAGCAGATACTGGATGTGGCTGCGCTGGGATGCCTGCGTCTGGTGCGTTGGGTAATCGGGCGAACTGATCCAGCTCGTTCCCTGCGGAGTGACGTATTGAAGTGCCTTGAGATGGCGACTGTGACCGATGTCGTGCGTTGCAACCAATTTGCGAATCAGATCCGGATCATTTGAATTGGCGCTGGATCGCACAGCGCGTGCGACACGGTCCAGGGTGTGGACCGCATCTTGCAGGGTCTGGGTGGCGTGTTCCTCCAGCAGGCGCACGGCCACTAATCCGTTGGTGGTCTCGGACTCCAGCGTTTGCTGCTTGTCTTGCGCCACCGCCCACCACGTCTGCGCGATGATGGCGACGGTGGTTGCCACAGCAATCAGCAGCAAGGTCAGCCGGGTACGCGACAGGGTGCGTATCGAGAAGTCCTTCAGGGTCATTGAACGCGGCCTTCTTTCCAGGATTGCAACAACTGCTCATAGGCAATGGTTTCGCCGCGGGGCCTCTCGTTCGACAATTTGCTCCAGGGCGCTCCTTTGCTGGATAGGTAGCTTGAAGGATCGCGTCGGGGGTTGAGTCGGGGCGTGCAGTGGCGCATACCATCGGCCTGTAAACCTGCGAGAACGTCATCCATGGCCTGAGCCAATGAGTCCATGGCGGCCTGGGGTGTTTTCTCACCGCTGATGGCAGTTGCCACGTTGGTCCACCACAGGCGCGCCATGCGGGGGTAGTCGGGTACATTCGTTCCTGTGGGTGTCCAGGCGATGCGTGCCGGGCTACGGTAAAACTCGATCAGGCCACCATATCGATTGGCATTGCGGGTGAAAAAGTCATGCTTGAGGTCGGACTCGCGTATGAAGGTCAGCCCGACGATGGACTTGCGAAGTGACACTGTTTTGGAAGTGACAAACTGCGCATACAACCATGCGGCTGACATACGGGGCAGGGGTGTGGACTTTAAGAATGTCCAGGAGCCCACGTCCTGATACCCGTTTTGCATGCCGGTTTTCCAGTACGGCCCATGGGGTGACGGTGCCATGCGCCACTTGGGGCTGCCGTCCTTGTTGACGGCGTCGATTCCGGGCTGTGTGAGTGGAGCTGTGAACGCGGTGTACCAAAAAATCTGCTGGGCGATCTGACCTTGCGCGGGAACGGCTCCGGCGTCTGAAAATGTCATATTGAGCGCTTCGGGTGGGGCAAATTTCTTGAGCCACTCCACGTACTTGGTCAACGCAAATACCGCCGCTGGCGAGTTGGTTGCGCCCCCTCGCTCCACCGATGCACCCACTGGCGTGCATTGGTCGGTGGCTACGCGTATGCCCCATTCGTCAACGGGCAGGCCGTTGGGTATGCCCTTGTCGGCTGCGCCTGCCATTGACAACCACGCATCGGTGAATCGCCAGCCCAGAGACGGATC
>CAIYNH010000582.1 GCA_903927495.1 uncultured beta proteobacterium | reverse complement strand
TCTTGAGCCAGTTTCGCAAAGGTTGCATCAAGGCCGAATTTTTGAAGGTAGTCACAAACAACATCGAAAGTGAGGGCGCACCTTGCATCGATAAGGTCTGTGCCTTTCGCGTCTGTAAACGCTTGTTGCGGCGTTACCTTTCTGTCGTCATCACTGTGCAGATCACGCCAATCGTTCCATTTATGTTGCCGCTTGCCAAGTTCAATTTTCTGATTTGGCGCATCAAGCCTGTACCCGAAGGGTTGTCCCGTGCTTGTCATGCGGAGTTGAAACTTTAGGCCAGAGCCCTTTTTCGGCTCAATTCCAACATCGATCCAAAGTCGGCGGCTTTCCCTCATTTGTCCAGTGCCAAGACCAAGCAGCACTGCTGTCATGCGCTGCTGGCCATCAAAGAGTTGGAAGTCGTCTTCTTTCGCCGGGCGTGTCGTACCATCCGCATCCCGGCCAAGACTACTTGCGCCACGCGCACCCTTTTCTATGCGATGCACGATCATCATGCCAGCCGGATACCCACGCAGCAAACTGTCCCAATAATTGACAATCTGATCGTTCGACCAAACAATTGAACGTTGGATCGGAGGTAGAAGCAGTCGACTGCCTTCTTCCCGTTGCCGCCAGTTGGCGAGTTCGCTTATGGTTAACGTGGCTGGTTCAAAAGGAGTCTGAACTGGTTGAAGTTGGATGGTCATGGTTGAACCTCATGGGAATTTGGAGGTTCAATTTTGGCTATCGATGCGTCAATATGTGACGCAAAAAACGGAATCTAAATAAACAAATAGAGCTGAATAAAACCATCGTACCTCCCGCGCGACGGGTGCATTTTGGTTTGCAACAGGGTTTTTTGCTTCATACCGCCATGAAGGCCATGCACGAATGCTTTGCGCGCCTCAAACCGGTTGCTGGAACCCCACGCCAAAACGATGCTGTCGGACTCATTCAAGGCAGTCATGATGGCAGCATCATTGAGTTCGCCAATCTGGTGCGGCAAGCCCTCAAAATCGTTGGTCTGGATGTAGGCCAACTGGTTGACCACAATTAGGCGGCGCACGCCTTCAAACTCCGGCAGTCCCTTCTTGAAAACCACCTTTTCCAGAAACTGGACTGACTTGTCGGCTACGTATTCCCCAGCGTAACTCGGGTTCTGCATCACTGCGCAGACGGTTTTGCCTGTGGGCGGGGCATCTGTCAAATTGATTTCCAGTCGGTTGCGAACGCGCGACTCGCCTTAATCTGAAAAATGAGCCGCCACCGCTACGCCGTCAATGTGTTCATAAATCATCGTTTACTTCGACTCAACAGAAGCCTCATCAGGCTGGGTATAAAACTTAATGCAATCCACGATTCCTCGCAGTGCTGGGGTGATTTGCTAAGTATTACCAGAATTGCGTCGTATTGCGTCGCACCTTAGTCGGAAATTTCGTCAAATAGAACTTCTTTCGATGCGACACACATTGACGCTTGGCCAAACAGAATGCTGTGCATGAGCAGCAACATCAATGTAAGCGAAGATGAATTGGCGACTTCGCCAACAAGACAGCTTTCCCTGTTTCCGTTTGACCAGTGGGGCGCTGAGCATGCGGTCGCTATGCTAGAGCACCCGTATCCTGGCATTGCACGTGCCATGATTGGGCTACTTGTGCTGGGCGACGCACAGCAGCCAACAGATGGCATGTTTCGATGCGTGGCGATAGCTGATGACGGTATATTTGCGGCAGCCATTTGGGTATCGTCTGCTCAAATCAGGACTCCAACGGATTTATGGTCAACGGTAGCCAGTCATCTCGCTTTGGCGCGGGAACGGCCAATCGCCATTCCGAATCCGATTTGGAAACCCACATCCGATGACTGTTTTAAGGTCTGGTCAGATCCGCTGTTTTGGATTCCTATGTCAAGGCAGGGTGACCCCGTACATCAATCGGTCAAGGCCCTGTCTAAACTGATGACAAGGCAGGCGCTAGGTTCGCAATCTCTGCTCTCCCGTTCGGATATGACGCGCATTGAGTCGCAGGCGCTGGGGGTAGTTAGAGAGCAAATTGCCAGTGGTGTGCGATACCTTTTTTCTGCTTTTCTTCCAGGGCTAACCGAGGCACTTACCACCCGACCTCGGCTGAGCATATCGATGGCTCAGCAATTGATGGCGTTGGCCGCACAACACAGCCCATCAGCTATCACCTATGCCATGCAAGCGCTGAGAACAGAATCATTTGGTTTGATACATCTGATCACCAGCGGTCAGCCGGAACGTGAGGCACGGGAAGTGCGTGAGGCAATTTTCAGCGGAAGCAGCTTGCCAGACGCCCTCATGGACTTTGGTGTGGCAAAGGCGGTACACCGTAAAACCCTTCGTAAGCCAGTGCATAGCCACGAGCCAGAGTTGAAATGGAGCGATATCCCAATCGCCGGCAACAACTGGCTGACAGCCATGCGACTGACCAAGCTACTGCCCTTGCCAAGCAAGGCAAATTGGGCCGAATTCAGCCGCCTAGTGGAGCAGATACTAGCGCTCAGTATTCAGCGCACCGAAACAGCTGAAAACCTGCTGAAGTGGTGCGTCCAAGTCGACTATGTTGACAGTTCTGATCGGCTGACCCGTTTGCTGACCATGGCACAAGCATATCGGACCTCGACCAAAGGCTGGACTGGCACGGACGTTTCTTATGATGACTCGATAGATTTGGCATTGGAGCTAGATAACGCAGAGCTGCGAAGAAGCATGTTTGCAGCTGACTTGCGAGGACCGTTTGACGAAAGCAATTTTTACTTGCTCGCGCTAGGGGCTGCCTATATTTCGAGGAGTCCATTACTCCAAATCATGCAACCGATATTTGACTCGCATCCTGGCATTCCGGCTGTTTTTCAGGCTCCGGAACACCTCACAGTCATACCGCTCAATCAAATGGCTTTGGCAATGTCGCATGGCGTCGAATGTGAGAATTGCATTCATGAGGCAGATGCCGTGGT
>CAIYNH010000581.1 GCA_903927495.1 uncultured beta proteobacterium | reverse complement strand
CAGCGTGCAACACCGCGACATCAAGGTCAAAATGAACATGGACCGGTTGCTGGCCATGACTAAACAAGCGTCTTCAGATCGTCCCTGGTAAACCATGCCAATTCATGCATCAGCCGAAATGTCGACTAACCTGAAACTCGGCAACGCTGCGGGGTGCCCACCACGACCTGACGCTGGCAAATACATTGCGGCAGCCGGTGCATTTGCATTCGCCAGTAGGTATTAGCGCACCGTTGTTGCCGCGATCAAGCACCGGTTGGTAGTTGGTAGCACCGCATTCGCGGCATTTGTAGACGGTCTTGAAGATGGTTTTGAAACGTGTGCCCATAGTGCCCAGACTGTAAGGGCTGGCACTCTTTCAAGCCCGGCGAGAAATGTAAGCCTATGTAAATCGCGTGTCAAAAACATACCAGCCAGGGTCAGCCCTCAGGTCGGTTTGGAGTCCGAAAAACTGGCACGAAGCATCAGTTTGTCTTGCAACTTGACCAAATTTGGATATTGCTCACGCCAAGCAATTTGCGGAAAGCGAAAATCCAGGTAACCCAAAGCCACACCGACCGCGATATCAGCCAGACTCAGATGGATGCCGATGCAATACACCCGCTCACCCAAACCCTTGCTCATGGCGGCCAAAGCTAACTCGATTTTTTCCATCTGACGATCAATCCAGGCCTGACTGCGCTGTTCTTCGGTGCGACCACCCCAGATGGCTTCCAGTCGCGCCAAAATTGAAGCATCCAACACACCGTCTGCCAACGCCTCCCAAGTCTTGACCTCGGCGCGTTCGCGTCCTACGCTGGGAATCAGCTTGCCAACCGGCGAGAGGGTGTCCAAATATTCAACAATCACCCGCGAATCGTGAATCACGTCGCCGCCTTCCATCACCAGACACGGCACTTTACCCAGTGGATTGGATTGGCTTATCTTGGTAGATGCCAACCAGACATCCTCCAGCACGTACTCATAGTCAAGCTTTTTTTCACTCATGACAATGCGCACTTTGCGCACATAAGGGCTGGTGTTGGATCCAATAAGTTTCATGGGCAGGCGGCAGTTGTTGGTAGGCCGATTCTATACACCGTCCGGGTTAGCTCCAATGGTCACAGTGCACCGCTCTGAGTCACTCCCAACGCGTCGAAACTGACAGTCTTCTTGCGGGTTTACCCGGTGCTTCCCCCTACAATCCCGCGCATGACTACTTCTGCACTCACTGCCCTCTCCCCGCTGGATGGCCGCTACGCCGCCAAGCTTACCAAACTTCGACCCGCCATGAGTGAGCAGGGCTACATGCACCGGCGCGTTCAAGTAGAAGTAGCCTGGTTCATGGCCTTGAGTGACTGTGGTTTCAAAGAATTCAAACCCCTGTCGCCCGGCGCACGCACCTACTTATTGGGACTGGTCAAGCACTTCTCACTGGCCGACGGTCAGGCGATTAAAGAAATTGAAAAAATCACCAACCACGATGTCAAGGCCGTCGAATACTGGGTCAAATCCAAATTCGAGGGTCGCACCGAGTTGCTGGCGGCACAGGAGTTTGTTCACTTTGGGTGCACCAGCGAAGACATCAACAACACCAGCCATGCCCTGCAACTCAAAAGCGGCCGCGATCAGGCCTTGCTGCCCAAGCTCGATGCCGTGATTGACACGCTGCGCGGCATGGCGCACGCCTTTGCTGAAGTAGCTATGCTCAGCCGCACCCACGGACAAACCGCCAGCCCAACCACCGTTGGCAAAGAGATTGCCAACGTGGTGGTACGACTGGTGGCTGCGCGCGAGAAAATTGCCAACATCAAGCTGATGGCCAAAATGAATGGCGCAGTAGGTAACTACAACGCCCACCTCTCGGCCTGGCCCGAGTTTGACTGGGAAGCGTTTGCCCGGCGTGTCATCGAAACCCCTGAGCCACTGGGCTTGGGCCTGACGTTTCAGCCCTACAGCATCCAAATTGAGCCGCACGATTACATGGCCGAGTTGTTTGACGCGGTGGCTCGCGCCAACACCATCCTGATCGACTGGTCGCGTGACGTGTGGGGCTATGTTTCATTGGGCTACTTCAAGCAAAAACTGCGCGACGGGGAGGTTGGCTCCAGCACCATGCCGCACAAAGTGAACCCGATTGATTTTGAGAACGCTGAAGGCAACCTGGGCCTGGCCAATGCCGTGCTGCGCCACCTGAGTGAGAAACTCCCTATTTCGCGCTGGCAGCGTGACTTGACCGACAGCACGGTGCTTCGCAACATGGGGGTGGCTTTGGGTTATGCGGTGCTGGCTTACCAATCACTTGCCACAGGACTGGGCAAACTCGAAATCAATGAGGCAGCCATTGCCGCCGACCTTGATGCTTCATGGGAAGTGCTGGCCGAGCCCATCCAAACCGTCATGCGCCGCTTTGGTCTGCCGCAACCCTATGAGCAACTGAAAAAATTTACCCGGGGTGAGGCCATGACGCGGGCGCTGATGCAAGGTTTTATCGCCGCCCTGGACCTGCCTGAAGGCGAAAAACAACGCTTGCTGGCCATGACACCGGCCAGTTATACCGGCAAAGCTGCAGAGTTGGCGCGACGCGTGTAAGCCCTGCCATGGCCACCAAATCTACCATTTTCAAAGCCAGCTTGCAAATCGCCGATATCGACCACAGCTACTACGCCGACCACACCTTGACCTTGGCACGCCACCCCAGCGAAACCGATGAGCGCATGATGGTGCGGCTGTGTGCACTGGCGCTGCAAGCGCATCAACTGCAAACAGTGTGTGCTGGCGATGGCACACTGGCGTTCGGTGCGGGATTGTCAGATCCCGACGAGCCTGATGCCTGGCTGCGCGACTTCACCGGTCTGACTCGGCTGTGGATTGAGGTTGGGCAGCCCGAGGACAAACCGCTGCTCAAGGCCTGTGGCAAGGCCGATAGCGTGGTTCTGTACTGCTTTAGTCAGGCCGCCGAAATCTGGTGGCGTGGCATCGAAAGCAAACTGACCCGTCCCAAAAACCTGAGCGTCTGGCGCATTCCCACAACGGCTTCACAGGCACTGATTCCCTTGGCACACCGCAGTATGAACCTTCAGGCCACCATTCAGGAAGGCACACTGATGCTGGGCGACGGCACCCACACTGTCGATATTGAACCAATCCGCTGGAAATAAGCTTGATACTTTTTGGCATTAGGGCTGTGAAAATCACCAGTGCACAGTATTTGGCAGTACCAGCGCAATGCATTGCGACATGCCATGAGCACAGTGCGCCCAACGGTCCCGCCGAATATCGGATATTGGTGATTACAAAATCCCTTAGAACCCGTCCAGCTTACTTAGAGCGCTACTTTTAGCATAGCCATTACCCGTCAACCTCATGCAATCTAGCGCGACTAACATTCACCCCGTTTTATTTACTACCAACTAGGATCATCATGACCGCACGTTTAACCAATAAAGTTTCCATCGTCACCGGTGCAGCACAGGGAATTGGCCTTGCCACAGCACTTAAATTTGCCCAGGAAGGTGCCACAGTGATTGTCTGCGACCTTAAACAAGCTGGTGTCGATGAGGCGGTGGCACAGTGCCGCGCTTTGGGTGCTACCGCCGAAGGATTTGTCATGGACGTGACCCAGCGCACCATGGTTGATACCGTAGTAGCCCAGGTAAAAGAAAAATTTGGCCGCATCGACGTGCTGGTGAATAACGCAGGCATCACACAAGACGCACGACTGCAAAAAATGACTATCGAACAATTTGACAAGGTCATCGACGTTAACCTGCGCGGTGTCTTCCACTGCACCCAGGCGGTGGTTGACGGCATGGTCGCACAAGGCAGCGGCGTGATCTTGTGCGCCAGCTCAGTGGTCGGTCTGTACGGCAACTTTGGCCAGACCAACTACGCCGCCACCAAATTTGGCGTGATTGGTTTCACCAAGACCTGGAGTCGCGAGTTGGGTCCCAAAGGTGTGCGAGTCAATGCAGTTGCACCCGGCTTCATCAGCACTCCTATGGTTGCGGCCATGCCAGAAAAAGTGCTGCAGGATCTGGCCGGCAAGGTGCACCTGCGTCGCGTCGGACAGCCGGTAGAAATTGCCAACGTCTATGCCTTTTTGGCCAGCGACGAAGCCAGCTATATCAATGGCGAAGTGATTGAAGTGTCGGGCGGCATTTCGCTCTGAAACCAGGCTTAACGACTGTTTCCGGCGACTTTGGACGCTGCCGCTCCCGCAGCGGCGCGTTCAGCATATTTGTTAAAACGCCATGCTGTCGCCTGATTCGTGATTCGCTGCCAGGTCGCACGCTTCTCTACTGCACGCATTTCGGTCCAATACTGCACCTCGGCGAAGGTGCGCCCACAACCTTTGCAAATGTCATCGCCCTGACTGGTCGAGCAGATCGCGATGCAGGGCGTGTCTGGGGTGGTGTCATACCATGCCAACCAAGCCGCCATAGCGAATGCAGACAGTGTGGTCTCGGCCACATCCAACTGCTGCTCATAGGCCATCACCGCGTACACCTCTGCCAAAGCGCCAGTCTCTGGGGCCAGCGAAAACCCGTCAACCGAGGGCTGCAGTTGCCGCCAGTAATTGATGGCCGACTCGATGTCGGTGATGTGAATGTCTGCCATGGGACGCGGATGATAAAGTGAGAAGGTGGCAGCAACGACCAGTTACGCCGAATCAATTTTTAGATCCTTCGTGTCTAGACAACCCACCACGAAGCTTGCCGCAGCAAGTATTGGCGAGTCAACAACACCAGGGATGATTTAGAAATGGTCGGTATGCCTTCGGCATGCTATTACTGCCTAGCGTGGTGGGTTCTGCGGAAATTCTCGGGTTTGTACGATTTTCCCAGCCTTTGCTTGTCGATTTTCAAAATGCTTCAGGGCAGCATAGGTGGCGCCACCCATCAAAATGGCACCCACCGTGAATCCGGCATAAGCCAGTGGCCATGGCAACCCTTGCGTCATCATGGAAAACTCAGACATGCCGCCCATACCCGCCAAGATATTGATGGGCATGAACACCACGCCAAAAACGGTCAGCTGATTGATGCGCCGGTTCTGGTTGATATTGATGAAACCAATGGTCGCGTCCATCAAAAAGTTGATCTTGTCAAACAAAAAGGAAGTGTGGCTATTGAGGGACTCAATATTGCGCAAAATCTGTTTAGCATCTTCAAACTGGGTGCTTGACAAGGTTTTGCTGCGCATCAGGAAGTTGATGGCCCGCTGAGTATCCAAAATGTTGCCCCGAATGCGGCCGTTGAGGTCTTCTTCCTCAGCAATATCACCCAGGATGGCAGCAGCTTCCTTATCGCTGATGGTTTCGCTCAGCACCTGCCGGCCGACCTTACCCAAGGTGGTGTAGATATCTTCCAGCGAGTCAGCCGAGTATTCGACATCAGCGCCATACAAGTCAATCAGCACATCCGTGCAGTCGGA
The DNA here is from genome assembly GCA_903927495.1 of uncultured beta proteobacterium. GTDB lineage: Bacteria > Pseudomonadota > Gammaproteobacteria > Burkholderiales > Burkholderiaceae_C > Rhodoferax. Next base: position 2,682 of record CAIYNH010000581.1, on the reverse strand, counting down.
TACGTAACCCACCTGGGTTCGGGCACGGCGCCGTTGCAGCCGAAAAACCGGTAACTCTTCATTGCGCAACGAAAAAAGTATGCCCTGATGCAAGATAAAAGCCACCGGAACGCTGCGTGAGTTGCCTTCACGATCCAGCAAAAAATTGGAGTGAAGGTGAATTTCACTGTTTTCTTCAATGTGGTAGCGCGAACTCACCTCCAGGTCTGTCACCTCGCCCGGGTCCGGCAGTTCCAGCCCAAAATGCGCACCTACATAAGCCCGTTCAGCCTTGGTTGCCCCAAGTAAATCAATCCAGATTGGTTTGATTCCTTCAAGATTTTTTCGACTGTCAATTGGTACTTGCTTGAGTTTGCCGTCAATCAGTTCGAAGGCATTCATCTGGCTTTCGTCAAAAGCTGGCTCCCGACTGCCAACCAATTCCTCACGACGGCTGTCTGACACCTCCCAGAGCACATTGTTCTCCCGATCCTGGGGGACTTGCTGCCACAAAAGTTGCGCATCATCGAGCGGCAGGGCCTCCAGAATGTTGCCAATTTCGCTGGTTGGCAATTGCGCCAAAATATTGTGCAATTCAGCCAGATGCTGCTTTTGTACCAAACTTTCAACCATGTCCTGATGCGGCATGCTTTGACCCCGCACCATGCCTTCAATCCGCTTTTGCTTCTTCAGCATTTCCGAGACTTTTTCGAATGACATAGGCGTGACTTTCAGGTTGGACGGCGGTTCAGACGGCAGTTTAACGTGCCTTACTGGCTAGCAAGCCATGACTCAACTCCGATTCAGCGCAACTACTTCCAGATGCAAATCTGAGGCCCAGGTACGTCGATCGCGGCCCTGGGCTAACTGCGGCTTGCCAAAACACAGCACGGCACTCAGAGGCGGCGCGCTCAAAGTGCGCCAAATGGAGCCCAGCAAGGTAGCGTCGCCGGTGTAACAAGGAGCAAGGCTGCGCTCGCCGTTGGCGAGTTCCGTGAACCTCAGCGCTGCAGGCACTACAGCTACGTTAGCGAAGATTGCCGCCTGGAACAAGTTGGCGTGAAAAGGCAGCACAGCGATACCTTGGCTGGTGGTTCCTTCGGGGAAGATGGCCAGTGCACACCCATCCCGCAGACGCTCCACCATCTGATGCACGACCCGCATGGCATCCCGGCGTGAAGCGCGTTCAACAAACAAGGTACCGGTGCCGCTAGCCAGTGTGCCAATTAGCGGCCATTGCCGGACATCAGATTTGGAGATAAATTGGCAACAGCAAGTCGCGCGTAAAACAATGATGTCCAGCCAAGACAGGTGATTGCACGCCAACAACCAAGGCCCTTTCCCGGGCGGACTACCAACAACTACTAATTTAATAGCTAACTTAGCAAGTAGCTCTAGCGCCCATAGCCTAAAACGCTCTTCTTTTTGGAGTGGGGTCAGTTTCGGAAAAACAACAACAACTGTCAACCAACCAGCCACGATGTGGATCATTGCGCGGGCAAATCTCCAGAAAGTCAGAGCCCTAGGATTCATCCAGTTCAGCCAGCGCAGTTCCAGATGCAGCCGATCTCAAATCAACTTGCGCCGTCAGTCGGTAGCCGGCACCGCGCACGGTTTCGATCATGAGACCGGCCTGAGGTCCGAGGGATTCACGCAAGCGTTTGACATGCACATCGACCGTGCGTTCCTCGATAAACACATGATCACCCCAGACCCGATCCAGCAACTTCGAGCGCGTGTGCACACGCTCGGCATGCGTCATCAGGTAGTGCAGTAGCTTGAACTCAGTAGGGCCCAACTTCAACATCTGTTCGTTGTAGGAGACGCGGTAGGTGGCTGCATCGAGCAACAAGGCACCGATGGTGATCGAACCTTCTGCCTGCTCAGGCGTGCGCCGACGCAGCACGGCCCGCACCCTGGCCAGCATTTCCTTCACGGAAAATGGCTTGGAAATGTAGTCATCGGCTCCTGCATCAAGACCCGCAACCCGGTCCACCTCATCGCCACGGGCGGTCAGCATGATGATCGGGATGGCTTTGGTCCGGGCTTGGGCACGCCAGCGTTTAGCCAGCATCAAACCGCTCTCGCCGGGCAACATCCAGTCCAGCAAGATAACCTCGGGCAATACCGCGTCGAGCTCGCGTTGCGCAGCTTCGCTGTCCATGGCCCAGGTCACGCGAAACCCGTTGTGCCTCAGATTGATGGCAAGCAGCTCGGCAATGGCGGGTTCATCCTCAACCACCAGCACCCGGGGCTCATGCCTCATTTCAGCACCGCTTCAATGTGCTCCATCGAGGTATGTCGCACATCGGCACCCTTGACGACATAAATGATGAGCTCGGCAATGTTTTTGGCGTGATCGCCAACACGCTCAATGGACTTGGCAAGGAACAGCAAATTCAGGCTGGGTGAGATCATGCGCGGATCTTCCATCATGTAAGTAATGAGTTTGCGCACAAAGCCGTCGAACTCCTTGTCAATCAAATAATCATCCTTCATGATGGAGATGGCCGCCGTGGTATCGAGCCGGGCAAAGGCATCAAGCGCTTTGCGCAGCAAGTTCGAAGCCATATCGGAGGCTACCTTGAGCTCAAGCGAAGGCAGCGAGCGAGGCGCTCCGCTCTCGATGATCAAGCGCACCATGCGGGCAATTTTTTCGGCCTCATCACCCGCACGCTCCAAATTGGCGGTGATTTTTGAGAT
>CAIYNH010000580.1 GCA_903927495.1 uncultured beta proteobacterium | reverse complement strand
GATCACCCGCACCGTCAGCGGCATTGGGGCCTGGTGGCGGGAATCCACCACCCTGTGGCTGGCCTTGACGCTGGGTGCCGGTGCCACGCTCGCAGTGTATGTGCTGCTGCGTTCGCGCTACGGGCTGGCATTGACTGCCGTGCGCGACAGCGAAGCCGCTGCCGAGAGTCTTGGCATTTCAGTCAAGCGCGTGAAATGGTTTGTTTATCTGGCCTCGGCCGGCGGTTGCGGCATGGTGGGCGCGCTCATATTTATCACCAAACTGCGCATTGCCCCGGAGGCAGCTTTTTCTATGGACTGGACCGCCACCATGTTTTTTGTCGTAATCATTGGGGGCATCGGCACTATTGAAGGTCCAATTCTGGGCGCAGTGATTTTCTTTGCACTGCGCGAGTGGCTCAGCGACTACGGAAGCTGGTACTTAATCGTGCTGGGCAGTGTGGCTGTGGTCTTCATGCTGTGGTTTCCGCGCGGGGTCTGGGGTTTGCTGTCGAGGCGTTTCGACCTGCATTTTTTCCCGGTTCAGCGACGCGTTCAAAGTTTAGATGCCCGGGGAAATCGGCCATGAGACCTTCTATGCGAATTTTGGCCAGAGAGCATCTGGCACTGCGCGCGCTGGCGCGCATCGTGGCGATTGAGGCCGAATTGCTGGCGCGAGACGGCAAGGTTGACCTGGTGCTGCTGGAACTTATTGCGGCCTACATTGTTGAATTCCCCAACCGCATTCACCACCCCAAAGAAGAAGACTATTTGTTTCGTCACATGCGGGCCCGCGCTCCTGAGCGCTGCAGCGCTATTTTGGATCGGTTGCTGACCGAGCACAGCAAAGAAGGCGAGAGCATTGCCACCTTCATGACGGCCTTGGCGCGCTACCGCGATGCTCAAGAGGGGGCCGCCATGCAGTTGGCCCAAGTGGCGGGCAACTACGCCAAATACCTTGATCGCCATATCGAAATCGAAAACACACAGGCATTCCCATTGGCCGAAGAGGTGTTGCATGAGGTCGATTGGCAAGAAATAGATGCTGCGTTTCTGGCCAACAACGACCCCCTGGTGAGCGGAAATCCGCAGTCGCGCTTTGGTGAACTGCACCGCCGCATCATGGCGCTGGGAGCCTTGCCACCAGGGTTGCGATAAATCAATTATCTCGATATTAAAAACATCAATCCCTCATCAGCAGAAACTCGCTTCAAGTCTCATCAAATTGATGATTTGATTAAGTTGATGTTGTTTTATTTAATCAAATGGATACTTTTTGATTTCAATTAAGTCAATTGATGGATAAAAAAGAAGTTTTTGCTTGAAATTCAACTAGAAAAGTGAGCTTCGAGTTCAGTTAATCTAGGTACTTTCCCTATAAATCTCGAGAATAAAGCAGGGTCACTGAATTTTGGCAAGCAACTTGCAAAGCCCATAGAGTTACACCCTCACTGCCATGAACACCACAAGCACTTTTAATCCTGATAACAAGTTTGTCCGCGTCATTCAGACCCATGCCAACGGCCTGGTCGAGTTTGAATTTGCCGTAGGCGAACCTGAGTTGTTTGTTGAGTTACTGATGGCAGGTGCGGCGTTTGACGAGTTTTGTGCCATGCACAACGTGATTCCTACCCAGGGTCACTTGGTTCAAGCCCAAAGCAGCGATACCCAGGAATGGGACTGGAGCCTGCGCGCCGCCCGCGAGCAGCAACTCCGTCACGACAACAAGGTCTAACAACAGACCGCCACAACCAGGAGACACACCCAAATGCAAATTGATCTTCGCACCGTCAGCATTGAGCCGCTACGGCAAACCTTTGACCACATAGCAGCGCGCATTGGCTCCGACAAGGCGGCCTCGCGCTACCTTGAAGGCACCATGGACCTGCAGGCCGGAGCCAACCCGCACTACCGACCGACATGGGATCCGGAACACGAAATTTTTGACGCAACGCGCACTGCCATCACGATGCAGGACTGGTACGCGCTGAAAGACCCGCGCCAGTTTTACTATGGTACTTACACCGCATCGCGCGCCCGCATGCAGGAAACTGCTGAGGCCGACTTTGATTTTGTCGAGTCGCGCGGCCTGGGTGCCAGCTACGACAGCGCAGCCCGGCGCAGTGCGCTGGACTTTTATGTGCCACTGCGCCACGTGGCCTGGGGTGCCAATATGAATGGTGCCGCCATGTGCGCCTACGGATTTGGCACGGCCATCACCCAGGCCTGCTTGTACCAGGGCATGGACCAATTAGGTATTGCCCAGTACCTGACACGCATGGGCCTGACACTGGGTGATCAAGCTGAAGTGGCCGCCGCCAAAAAAGCCTGGCTGGAGCAACCGCAGTGGCAGGAGTTACGCCGACTGGTCGAAGACACACTGGTCATCAAGGACTGGTTTGAACTGTTTGTGGCGCAAAACGTGGCGCTTGACGGTCTGCTGTTTGGCTTGGCCTATACCGAGGTCGATCAGGCGCTTAACGCCAAGGCGGGTTCCACGGTGTCGCTGCTGACACGCTTTCAGACCGAGTGGTTTGCCGACAGCAGCAAGTGGGTGGATGCCTGCATGCGAGTGGCGGCGGCTGAAAACCCAGCCAACAAAGCCAAGCTGCAAGAATGGCTTCAGCACTGGCGGGCACGCGTCATGGTTGCGCTGCAACCCCTGGCGCAACAGGCTTTGGGAGCCGATGGCAACGCTGCCCTGGACCGTGTGTCGGCCCGTCTTGATGCCCGACTGGCCAAAGCCGGCCTGGCGGCCTGAATTCACCAAGGAATCACACCATGTCCAACGTATTCATAGCCTTCCAAACCAATGAAGAAACCCGCTGCATCGTGGATGCCATCATTGCCGACAACCCAAACGCTATCGTCAACCGGCAGCCCGCCATGGTCAAAATTGATGTAGCTGACCAGATGGTGATCCGGCGCGCTTCAGTTGAAGAGCAACTGGGACGCCCGTTTGATTTGCAAGAGTTGCACATCAACCTGATCACCCTCACCGGTCACATCACTGAGACCGACGACGAATTCATTTTGAGCTGGGCGCATTGACGCACGGCCGCCCTTAATACCCGCACAACCGGAGACAAAAATGAACCAACAAGTCATCAAAAAGCTCAACCTCAAAGACCGTTACAACCTGCTCACCCGCGATCTGGACTGGACCCCAACCTACCAGGCGGTGCGCGATGTGTACCCGTATCTTGAATACGAAGGCATCAAGATTCACGACTGGAGCAAGTTTGAAGACCCGTTCCGTCTGACGATGGATGCCTACTGGAAATACCAGTCAGAAAAAGAGAAAAAACTCTACGCCATTCTTGATGCGTTCAATCAGAACAACGGCCATTTGCAGGTCACCGATGCCCGCTATGTAAATGCGTTGAAATTGTTTTTGACTGGTGTCTCGCCACTCGAATACATGGCGCACCGAGGTTTTGCCCACGTTGGACGCCAACTCGGCGGTGCCGGGCCGCGGGTGGCTTGTCAAATGCAGGCGCTCGATGAGATTCGCCACTCGCAAACGCAAATCCATTCGATGTCGAACTACAACAAGTTTTACAACGGCTTCCAGAACTTCCGCCATCAGCACGACCGGGTCTGGTACCTGTCGGTGCCAAAGTCGTTCTTTGATGATGCCATCACGGCCGGGCCTTTCGAGTTCATGATCGCCATTGGCTTTGCCTTTGAATATGTGCTGACCAATTTGCTGTTTGTGCCGTTTATTTCCGGCGCAGCTTACAACGGCGACATGGCGGCCATGGCGTTTGGCTTCTCGGCCCAGTCTGACGAAGCCCGTCACATGACGCTGGGCCTGGAGATGATCAAGTTTGTACTGGAGCAAGACCCAGACAACCTGCCGATCGTGCAAGCCTGGATCGACAAGTGGTTCTGGCGTGGTTACCGCGTGCTCACACTCGTGGCCATGATGATGGACTACATGCTGCCCAAGCGAGTGATGAGTTGGAAAGAAGCCTGGGAAACCTACGCCGAAGCCAACGGTGGTGCCTTGTTTGCCGACTTGGCCCGCTACGGCATCACAGTGCCAGCGGGTTGGACGCAGGCCTGCAAAGACAAAGACCATTTGTCACACCAGGCCTGGGCAGTGTTTTACAACTATGGCGCTGCGGCTCCATTTCACACATGGACCCCGTCCGAGACCGAAATGGCCTGGCTCTCTGAGAAGTATCCCGAAACCTTTGACAAATACTACCGCCCACGTTACGAGCATTGGGCCAAAGAAGCCAAGGAAGGACGGCGTTTCTACAACACCACACTGCCGATGCTGTGCCAGACCTGCCAGATTCCGATGTTCTTCACTGAACCAGACGACCCCACCAAAATTGCTTACCGCGAGTCAGACTACAGCGGCATGAAGTACCACTTCTGCTCAGACGGCTGCAAGAGCATTTTTGACAACGAACCTGAAAAATACATTCAGAGCTGGCTGCCGGTACATCAGATTTACCAAGGGAACTGCTTCACCCCCGAGGCTGATCCGAGTGCGCCAGACTTTAACCCGTTGGCGGAAGTGCTGAAGTGGTACCGCATGGAAATGGGCCGAGACAACCTGGATTTTGAAGGTTCGCAAGACCAGAAAAACTTCAAGGCTTGGCGCGATCTGGCCACCGCCAACTAAGCAAACTCAGGAGACTCACAAGATGACTACAAAATCCGTTCGCCCCTATCCCTTCATGCAACAAGACACGGTCAACAAGTTTCCCGCGCCCTTGCTGTACATCGGATGGGAAGACCACCTGATGTTTTGCGCACCTTTTTGTGCACCTATGCCACCCACGCTGAAATTTGGCGACATGCTGGCGGGCGCTCTGCCAGGCTTTTTTGGTGCCCACCCCGACTTTGCGAAGATCGACTGGAACACAGCCGAATGGTTCAAGTCGGGCAAGCCTTGGCTGCCAGACGCTAACAAGACCCTGGCTGAAAATGGCTTGGGTCACAAGGACGTGATCCGTTTTCGCACGCCCGGTTTGACGGGCTTGCAGGGTTCTTGCAGTTAAGGATGCGCGCAGCCCATGAGCTACCAACTAACAATTGAGCCGCTGGGTCAGGTGCTGGAGGTTGAGGCGGGTCAAACCATCCTCGATGCCGCACTGCGAGCGGGTATTTATTTACCTCACGCGTGCTGTCATGGGCTGTGCGCTACCTGCAAGGTCGAAGTGCTGGACGGTGAAGTGGAGCACGGCGTGGCCTCCAACTTTGCGCTGATGGACTATGAGCGTGAAGAGGGAAAGTGTCTGGCGTGCTGCGCCACGCTTGAGTCTGACGTGACGATTGAGGCCGAAATTGACGACGAGCCCGATGCCCAAAACCTGGCCGTGCACGACTACCGTGGACGGGTCTCGCGCATCGAAGACCTGACCCCCACCGTCAAAGGTGTCTGGATCGAGCTTGATCCGGATCAGAGCATTGACTTTCAGGCTGGGCAGTACATCAATCTGGTGGTACCCGGACTGACCGAGGCTCGGGCCTTTTCCATCGCCAGCGCACCCAAGTTGAATGCTGAAATTGAGCTCAACATTCGCCGCATTCCCGGCGGTCGAGCCACCAACTGGATTCACGACGAATTGAAGGCGGGCGACACACTGCGCTTTACCGGCCCATACGGACGGTTTTTTGTGCGCCAGTCCCAGCATGTGGCAGAGCAACTGCCCTACCTTTTCCTGGCCGGTGGCTCGGGTTTATCCAGCCCGCGCTCGATGCTCCTGGACTTGCTTGACCAGGGTATCACCCTGCCAATGACGCTGGTCAACGGTGCTCGCAATCAGGCTGAGCTGTACCACCACGATGACTTTGTGGCGCTGGCGGCCCAGCACCCCAACTTTGACTATGTGCCGGTGCTCTCCAATGAGCCAGAGGGGAGTGCTTGGGCGGGTGCGCGTGGTTTTGTGCATGATGCTGCCAAAGCCCACTTTAACAATGACTTTCGGGGCCGTAAAGCCTACCTGTGTGGTCCGCCGCTGATGATCGATGCCTGTATCAACACCTTGATGCAGGGTCGCTTGTTTGAGCGCGATATCTACACCGAAAAGTTTATCTCGGCGGCCGACGCGCAGCAGGTGCGCAGCCCGTTGTTTCGCAAGATTTGATAGCCATGACTCTGCACACCGTGACCATTGAAGACGACGGCAGCAGTTACCGCTGCTCCGACTCCCAGACCCTCCTTGAAGGCATGGAGTCGCTTGGCAAAAAGGGCATTCCGGTGGGCTGCCGTGGTGGTGGCTGTGGTGTCTGCAAGGTACAAGTGATCAGCGGCACCTACACCAAGCGGGTCATGAGCCGAGAGCACATCAGCGAGTCCGAAGAGGCTCAAGGCTGTGTGCTGGCTTGTCGCGTGCGCCCGACCAATGCGACCACCTTGAGGGTCATCGGAAAAATGAAAAAAAACGTCTGCCGGGCGGTTGAACCGTCAGACGTTCACTGTTCCTCAACCTGAAGATTAACTGGAGACTACAAAATGGCAATGACAGGTGTTTTGAGTCCGGGCCACGCCCAGATTCGCGTGCTCGACATGGAAGAATCGGTCAAGTTTTATACCGATGTGGTGGGCTTGGTGGAAACCGGCCGCGATGCCTGCGGCCGCGTCTATTTCAAGACCCGTGCCGAACGTGATCACAACAGCATTGTGCTGCGCCAAGCCGATCGCGCAGGTCTGGACTTTTTTGGCTACAAGGTGCTTAACAAGGAGACTCTAGAAGACCTTGACAGCAAACTCAAGGCTTACGGCGTGACCACAGAACGTATGCCCGCCGGTGACATGCTTGAGACTGGAGAGCGTGTGCGCTTTCAGATCCCGACCGGTCACACCATTGAGTTGTTCGCCGAAAAGACTGACGTTGGCAACCTCATGGGCTACAACGACCCCGAGGTCGATGTGATTGACGGCAAGGGCATCCGCCCGATCCGCATGGATCACGCTCTCTTGTATGGTGGCGACATTGATGGTGCCCGCAAGCTGTTTGAAGAAGTGCTTGGCTTCAATCTGGTTGAACGCGTCAAGCTTGAAGATGGCAGCACCGACCTGGCCGTCTGGCTGACCTGCAGCGCCAAGGCTCACGACCTGGCCATGGTCCGCCACAATGAGGACGGCAAACTGCACCACGTAGCCTTCCAGATGGGCAGTTGGGAGCAGGTGCTGCGCGCCGCCGACATCATGAGCATCAACCGCGTTTCGATCGACATCGGCCCAACCCGCCACGGCATCACGCAAGGCACCACCATCTATTTCTTTGACCCTTCAGGCAACCGCCTGGAGACCTTCTGCGGCGGCTACGACCACTACCCGGACATGCACCCCATTACCTGGAGCTGGGAGCACGTCGGGCGTGGGATTTTCTACCATAACCGCCAACTCAACCCGGCATTTCTGGGTGTGGTGACCTGATGCAAGTGGCCGTTTCGCAAGCGGTCATTGGCTGGGATGCAGCCGCCACAGCGGCACGCGCCGCTGTGTTGCACGGCATCAGTCTGGGCATTCACATCAACGTAGCGGTGGCTGACAGTGGGGGGAACCTAGCTGCATTTTTGCGTATGCCCGGTGCGTTCCTGCACTCGATCG
>CAIYNH010000579.1 GCA_903927495.1 uncultured beta proteobacterium | reverse complement strand
GAAGAAGGCTTGTCAAAAAATACGCTGTCGGCATATCGACGCGATTTGACACTTTTTCAAAATTGGCTGTCAAAGCGCGAGCAACCGCTTGTTACCTGTTTAGAAGCAGATATCAATGCTTATTTCGCCGTGCAGCATGCTGTAACTAAAGCCGCAACTGCGAATCGGAGGTTGACGGTTTTTAAGCGTTTTTTTCGATGGGCGATGCGTGAACGGTTGACTGCTGCCGATCCGACGCTGAAACTGCAGGCGGCCAAACGACCTATGCGAAGTCCAAACACCTTGACCGAGTCCCAGGTCGAGGCTTTGTTGGCCGCCCCAGACATTGGAATTTCCATCGGTGTGCGCGATCGGACGATGTTCGAGCTGATGTACGCAAGTGGTCTTCGGGTGAGTGAACTGGTCACGCTCAAGGTTTTTAGTGTGAGTCTTTTAGATAATGTCGTGCGGGTTTTTGGCAAGGGCAATAAGGAGCGCTTGGTCCCGTTTGGCGAGGTCGCAAGTCTATGGCTAAAACATTATCTGGGGCGGCCACGTTTAGAACTTTTGGCCGGCCACCAGACCGAAGACTTGTTTGTTACGCAACGGGGAAGCACACCCGGTACCGCCATGAGTCGGGTTATGTTTTGGATGATTGTGAAAAAATATGCGGCATTAGCTAGCATCACCGTGCCGCTGTCTCCACACACCTTGCGCCATGCGTTTGCGACGCATTTGCTTAATCACGGTGCCGATTTGCGCGCCGTGCAACTACTGCTGGGACATGTGGATATTTCCACCACCACCATATACACCCACGTTGCCCGCGAGCGGCTCAACGTGTTGCATGCGCTGCATCACCCTCGCGCTTGATTGCTTGCTCAGTTTGTCATGTTTTCAGCCCAGGCCAGCGCTTGCAAGTGAGCCCAGTTGATCTGGTGTCCGGTTAAATTCAAAACCTTGGCGGTTTCCGCAAAGGTGGCATCATCAGCACTTTCGCAAGCCAGGGTGAGTCGCAGGAAGGGTGCCAGTGCTCCGGTGCCGTGCAGAAGTGCATCAACCACCGAGGGTGGTAGTGAGATGGATTCCAATGCCGTTTCAAGTGGCAAACCGAGCATCGTGTCGAGCAGCGAAAAAATCCCGACGACAAAGGCGTTGTCGCACTCCTCGTCAGACAGTAGCTCAGCGGCCAGAAGTTCCATCAGGCGCCCACGTACCACGGCGGCACTGCCAACTGCAGCCGAACCTCCGGCAGCGCCCGACGTGGTCATCAGCAACGCAGCCCAGCGAAACAGCTTTTTCAGCCCTAGCAACATGACGGCATGGCGAAATGAGGTGACTTCGCATCGCAGTCCGAAACCTGCTGAATTGATGAAACGCAGCAGGTTAAACGACAGCGTAGGATCGTGTTTGAAAATTTCCTCAATCTCTGCAGTGCTGGCCTGTTTGCGAACCAGATTGATGAGCTGAATCACTGCGGCTTGGGCTGGCCGGATTGTTTGCCCTGTAATGAGAACCGGTTTGGCAAACCAGTAGCCTTGAAACAGGCTTACGCCGGCGCGACTTGCCCTCTCAAATTGAGCCACAGTTTCTACTTTTTCAGCAACTAATCGAACGTTTGGAGCATGCAATGCTTGCTGAGCAATGATGTCGAGTTGGTCTGTAGAGATTTGGGAAATATCCAGTTTAATAAACGAAGCCAACGTGAGCCAACTTGCATAAGCAGGTGACAGGACGCTTTCGTCAAACGCAAGTCTGAATCCGCGTTTATGCACCTCAGCCAAGGTTTGCAGGTAGGTTTCTATGTCTTCCGGCTCGCTTTGATGAGTTTGCATAGGTGGAATTTCGAGCACCACACGGTCTGGTTGAATTAGCTCAAGGTGGCCCCCGGCAAGGGTTTGATGAGTGCAGTTGATAAAAATCAGCTTGTGTCCACTGAACATTTCAGTATCTGCACTGGACAGCAGGTTGAACAGCAGAGCTGCATCGCTGGCGGCGCTGTATGACTCATTGCCTGGTGAGCGATCAAAAAGCTCGTATCCGAAAACGGCGCGACGCTGATCCAGGATCGGCTGACGGGCAATGGCCAGGATGGCTATGGATGAGTTGACAGGCGCGCTGGCTTTTTTAAAGTGTTCGGACATGGTGGTTGGGAAATTAATGGAGATCAACAAAAACGTGGCACAAGGCGGACAACTCTGCTTCACTGAAGCCTGCAGCTCGGCGTGCCGGCAGATTGAAAGGGCCTTGAAGTACTGGTGCCGCAAATTGACGGGTCAGTTCGGCATAGGTACTGATGGGGTCAATTCGGGCAGCAGCACACAAATAGTGGTACCACTGGTTGCCAGTGGCCACATGACCGATTTCATCACGCAGAATAATGTCCAATATGGCTGCCCCCTTTTGATCTCCAACCGAGACCAGTTTGTTGCGAATTGCGGGTGTGGCATCAAGGCCACGGGCCTCAAGCGTGCGCGGCACCAACGCTAGGCGCGCCAACAAATTGTTTTTTGTTTTCTCTGCCATTGCCCACAAGCCATCGTGTGCCGGAAAGTCTCCGTAAGAAAATCCGAGGCTTTTCAGGTGGTTTTCGAGTAAATCAAAATGCAGTGCCTCTTCTTGAGCCACCTGCGCCCAGTTGCGGTAAAAAGTCTCAGGCATGCCATCAAAGCGCCATACCAAGTCCAGTGCCAAATTGATAGCGTTGGCCTCAATGTGCGTCAATGCGTGAATCAGACAAGCTCTGCCCTCAAGGGTGCCCACAGCACGGTTTTTTAACGCAGAGTGGGGCACCAACGCGGGCTTCTCGGGTCGTCCCGGAATACCGATACACGAGGGTATGTGCTGCGCGATGTCCAGACTTGTTGCAGTTGTGTCAAGTCGGCGAACTGCGATAGCTTTTTCTTGAGGCGAGTTGATCATCAACAGGCGCTGCGCCTCTTCACGCAGTGACTGGCGCGGATTGTCAGCAGCCTGAGGTTGTGGAATGTTGTTGGCGAGATTGATCATGTTGCAGTTTGCATCCCTACAATTCTAGGTAACTTAAAGGGAAAGGATTTATATGGCGATTTACGAACTTGATGGTGTTTGTCCTAGTATTGCAGAATCTGCTTGGGTGGCCGATAGCGCCGAGGTTATGGGCGATGTCACTTTGGGTGATGATGTCGGTGTTTGGTTTGGTGTGGTAATTCGTGGCGATACGGATTCAATTCGTATCGGGTCGGGTACCAATATTCAGGATTTGAGCGTTTTGCATGCTGATGTCGGTATGCCTCTTGTGCTTGGGGAAGGTGTAACAGTCGGTCACAAGGCCATGCTGCATGGATGCACGGTTGGTGACAATAGTCTGATAGGTATCGGCGCAGTCATTCTCAATGGCGCGAAAATCGGCTCAAGT
>CAIYNH010000578.1 GCA_903927495.1 uncultured beta proteobacterium | reverse complement strand
CGTCGAAATCTGGATCAACGTAAATTGGAGATAGTGCTGCTGGGCAGCTTGATCAGCATTGCAGGCTTGTTGTTCGGGATATTTGTGGCGCTGCTCCTGAGTCGCGGTTTGATTCTTCCGATCGTGCAAATTTCAAAGTTGATTGAACGTGTCGGGCATGGTGATTTTTCAATTGGAACAGACCTTAATTTAGAGGCAGTTGCGGGAGATCCTTTGCAAGAATTGCAAACAAATCTCAAAAAAATGGTCTTGCGACTGACCTACGCACGCGACGATCTTGAGCAACAGGTGGCTAAGGCAACGTTGGCATTGCGTGAAAAAAAGGAAGAAGCCGAAATGGCGAACCAGGCCAAATCTCGTTTTCTTGCAGCTGCCAGCCATGATTTGCGTCAGCCCACGCAAGCTCTGGGCCTGTTTGTGGCGCGGCTGGCTCAGTTGCCACACGACCAGCAGACCGGACAACTGATCGGCAACCTGGAGGATTCAGTGCGGGCCATGCAAAACTTGCTCGATGGTTTACTCGACATTTCCCGGCTGGATGCGCATGCCGTGCAGGTTAACCTGCAGCCCATACGCGTGATGGATATTTTCAAGCAGTTGCAGCTGGATCTGGCGCAGACGGCGCAGGACAAGGGTTTGAGATTGCGATTTCGTCGGAGTGCAGTTTGGGTCCTCACTGACCCCACACTGCTGTACCGTATTTTGCTCAATCTGGTGGGCAATGCTTTGCGTTATACCGAAAAGGGCGGGGTGCTGGTGGCCTGCAGGGTGGCAGACGCTGGCCGTCAGGTTCGTGTTGAAGTCTGGGACAGCGGTATTGGCATTGCCTCGGAGCATATGGAGTTTGTGTTCAAGGAGTTTTACCAGGTGGCCAACCCGGCGCGCGATCGCAACAAGGGAATGGGACTGGGTCTGAACATAGTGCAGCGTACCAGTTTGCTGCTTGGGCACCCCCTGCAGGTTTCTTCGCGTGTTGGCATTGGAACCCGCTTTACCTTGACACTGCCTTGTACAGAACCGCAGACTCATCGGGACGGGTCTACCCTGGCTGAATTACCCGTGTCAAACGATCTGACAGGTGTTTATGTTCTGGTGATCGAGGATGATTCTTTGGTGCGCGAGGCACTGGCCGGGTTGCTGGAGTCCTGGGGTATGGTGGTGTGTGCTGTTGAAGGACTGAGCCCAGCACGCCAACATTTGGCACAGGGGCTGATACCAGCATTGATCATCAGCGACTACCGATTGAAAGATGATTACAACGGCATTGAGGTCGTGCGGCAAGTGCGGGCTTCGCTGGGTGCCCCTGTGCCCGCTTGCCTGATGAGTGGCGATACCGATCCGGAATTGTTGTTGGCGGCGCGTGCAGAAGGATTGGTTTTGCTACCCAAGCCGGCACGCCCTGCCAAGTTGCGCAGCCTGTTACGTCGTCTGCTGGCTGGTTAATGATGCGGGTCTTGGCTATATCCGAATTTCTTAACGCACCAGTGCCGAAGAATTGACATAGCCCCAGCGTTCCGCCTCCTGGGCTGCCTGCATCCGGGTGCCGACATTGAAAGAGCGATAAATACTGCGGACGTGCTGTTTGATTGTGTCCTCTGCCAGGCACAGGCGCTCGCTGATTTGCCGGTTGGTGCAGCCTTGCAGCAGCAAGTGCAGCACATCTTGCTGGCGCGGGCTTAATAGGGGCGGCATTTTGCTGTCAAGACCATCATCAAAGAGCGGCGCGAAATTAGAGGGTTGGTAAATTTCTCCGTTGAGGACACGTCGCAGGGCCACCAACAATTCATCACTCAAACCGGATTTGGTGATAAAACCGGCCGCACCTTGTGCCATTACCCGTTGCATGATGCTGGGGTTGGCTGAGCCAGAGAGAATAACCACCGGCAGTTCAGGGTGGCGTTGCCCCAGGATGGCGAGAGCGGCCATGCCGTTCATGTCAGGCAGGTGGTAGTCCAGCAGCACCAGATCAAGATCTGGATGGGCTGTGGTGAGTTCGAATGCCCGGGCGCAGTCCGGTGCCGTAAGCACGGTGGTGGTCTCGGTCGGGCTCAAGCCCTGCAACACCTGGCATAAGCCTTCACGCACCAATGCATGGTCATCAACAACAAGAATTTTCATGAGATTGGCCCTGACGTCTTCATACAATCCCTGGAGGACACTGCAGGCTCACTTGGTGATGCCGCAGCCTGACCCACAAATAATAACCTAAGCCATGTTCGTTCATCTGCGCCTTCACACCGAATTTTCTGTTATCGACGGTACCAATCGTATTGACGAAGTCATCAAGTCAGCCGCATCCGATTCGCAGCCTGCGCTGGCCATCACGGATCTGAGCAATCTCTTTGGTGCCATCAAGTTTTACAAAGAAGGTCGCAAGCGCGGTGTCAAACCCATCATCGGAGTCGAGATTTGGCTGGAGGGGCTGGGCAAGGATCTCAGCCAATTGTCGCGGGTGCTGTTGCTGGTACAAAACCAGCAGGGCTACCTGAATTTATCTGAATTGTTAGCCCGAGCCTGGACGCAGAACGCCGGTAAGGCACAGGCCGTTGTGAGCTTGGCCTGGCTAAAAGAACTCAATGGTGGGCTGATTGCTTTGTCTGGAGCCCAGGCTGGACCGGTTGGGCAGGCGCTGCAGCAAGGTGATGAAACGCGGGCGCGCAGCGCGGCGCTGCAGTTGGCTGGCGTATTTGCCCACAGGTTTTATCTGGAACTGCAGCGCGCAAGTCGGCCCGACGATGAGTCGCATGTGACGGCAGCGGTGCAATTGGCCCAGCGCATCGGTTTGCCGGTGGTCGCCACGCATCCGGTCCAGTTTGCGACAGCGCCCGATTTTGAGGCACATGAAGCGCGGGTCTGTATTGCCGAGGGCGAGATTCTGGCTAACCCCCGTCGGGTGCGCCGCTTCACACGGGATCAGTACTTTAAAAGCACTGCCGAAATGCAAGCCTTGTTTGCCGATGTACCCAGTGCGTTGACTAACAGCGTCGAGATCGCCAAGCGCTGTAACCTGAGCCTGGTGCTGGGCAAGCCGCAACTGCCAGTCTTTCCGATTCCCGAAGTCAACGGCCAGGTCATGGCGGCTGATGACTACTTTCGCTATGCCTCGCACGAGGGTTTGAAAGAGCGCATGGCGCATCTCTACCCCGATGTTTTGGCCCGCGAACGAGAGATGCCGCGCTACCTCGAACGGCTTGAATTTGAGTTGGTGACCATCTTGAATATGGGTTTTCCGGGTTATTTTTTGATAGTGGGCGACTTCATCAACTGGGCCAAAAAAATGGCTGTCCGGTGGG
>CAIYNH010000577.1 GCA_903927495.1 uncultured beta proteobacterium | reverse complement strand
TTTTTCAAAATGTTTCAATGGGAAGATGCCAAGGTGGTGCATGTGCGCCCGTTGAGCACGGGTGGCTATGAAGTGACCGATGTGCTGTATCTGCCTTATATCCACCGCTTTGACCTCCTTACGGTCAATGGCCGGCATTACTTCATTGGCTGCACCCTGGCCACCACCAAAGAATCCAAAGAAGACTGGAGCAACCCTGGCAAGATTTGGGTTGGCGAGTACAGCGGCGCGGGACCCTTGAAGGTCACGGTTTTAAAAGAGGGGCTAGCCAAAAACCATGGCTACAGTCGGCTCAACCGCGAGGGTGCCCTGTCCAGTTTGGTGACATGCGAGCAAGGCGCATTTGAAGTGACACCACCGCAACTGCCCCAGGGCCAATGGACAATTAAACAGTTCATGGAGTGGCCGATCAGTGACATTTCGGCGGTAGATATTGATGGCGATGGCGAATTGGAATACGCCACGATTGAGTCGTTTCACGGTTGCTATTTCAGAATCTATAAAAACGTCAATGGCGCTTTTGTCAAGGTCTATGAGCACCCCGAAGTGAGTGAGTTCTACCACGTAGTTGTAGGCACAACGCTGGCCGGCAAACCGGTTTTCATTGGTGGGTGTCGTCGGGACAAGCAGCAACTGTTCTATGTCCACGCAGTAAGCACAGCGCCGCTGCAACTCCAGGCAGAAATCATCGAAGCCGGGGTCGGTCCTAGCAATGTCCACGTCATGCACGAAGCGAGCCGGGATATTATTGTTTCCGCTAACCGTGAAAAAGCCGAGGCTGCTCTTTACATCGTGACTTAAGCCTCAGCCCATGCAGCACTGGCCTCTCGCTGACAGTAGCGATTGCCTCCAAGAAAGAAAATCCCATGAAAAATCCAGTCGGTATTTACGAGAAAGCATTGCCTAAAGATCTGAGTTGGGCCGATCGTTTCAGAGTTGCCCGCGAAACAGGCTACGACTATCTGGAAATTTCGGTTGACGAGACACCTGATCGAATGGCCCGCCTGGACTGGTCGATGGCCGAGCGTCTGGCCTTCTTCAAGACCGCCCGGGACGAAGGAATGACCGTGCCTTCCATGTGCCTTTCCGGTCATCGAAAAATTCCCTTCGGCAGTGCTGACCCAGATGTGCGCTCGCAGGCGGATGAGTTCATGCAAAAGGCGATCCGATTCGCCAGTGATACGGGCATTCGGGTGATTCAACTGGCCGGCTACGACGTTTATTACGAACCGACGACTCATGACTCCCGCAAACGCTACCTTGAGGGCATGCAGCGCGCTCTGGAAGTGGCAGCGCAGTTCCAGGTGACACTGGCCCTGGAAATCATGGACACCACGTTTCTTAATTCAATTTCAAAATTCCTTGTCCTGAAGGAGCAACTGGCATCCCCCTGGTTCCAGGTTTACCCGGATCTGGGCAACCTCACCGCCTGGGGGAACGACGTGGTGCGTGAACTCACGTTGGGCATTAACCATATCGTGGCTGTTCACGTCAAAGAAACCAAGCCGGTGGGGCCTAATTTCCCTGGAGCATTTCGCGACATTCCTTTTGGTCAAGGCAATGTGGATTTTGTGACCTGCTTCAAGACACTGCATGACCTTGGCTACGCCGGTCCCTTCCTGGTTGAAATGTGGACCGAAAAAGCCGCCGACCCCATCCAGGAAATCCGTTTGGCACGGCAATGGGTTGGCGCGCGAATGATGCAAGGAGGCTATGTATGAATCTGAAAACGCTTAAAGAACAGGTGTTGGAAGCGAATCTGGAACTTCCACGACTCGGTTTGGTGGACTTTACCTGGGGCAACGTCAGCGGCAAGGACGCTCAAAGCGGGGCCATTGTGATCAAGCCCAGCGGCTTGCCATACAAAACCATGAAAGTCGCGGATATGGTGGTGGTGAACGCGCAAGGTCAGGTGCTAGAAGGCAGTCTCAAACCGTCGTCTGACCTGCCGACGCACCTGGAGTTGTACCGTCATTTCCCGTTGATTGGGGGTGTCGTCCACACCCATTCGACTTGGGCCACGGTCTGGGCCCAGTCCTGCCGTGGCATTCCTGCACTTGGCACAACCCATGCCGACTACTTCTTCGGCGAAATACCTTGTACCCAAGTCTTGACTGAACTGCAAACCAGCGGACACTACGAAGCACAAACCGGTCTTGCCATCGTACAGCGCTTTCGTGAAGCCGCTATTGACCCAAGCCAGATGCCAGCGGTGCTGGTGGCCAATCACGGACCTTTCACCTGGGGGGTGGATGCCGATGCTGCGGTTCACAATGCCGCAGTGCTGGAACTGACCGCGCGCATGGCGATGTTGACCTTGCAGATGAACCCCAAACTGCCGAGCATGCCGCAATACCTGCTGGAAAAACACTTTTTCCGCAAACACGGCCCTGGTGCTTACTACGGGCAAGTCACTTAGGACTTGCGCAAAATTGTTCCAGCTAGACACGCCGCCGCTGGCAGTGCGCTTTGTACGACAAGGTGGCGCAACGACGCTGGGGCGATTTTGCGCAAGTCCTTTCATTGATCCTCGGGGACCCGAAAGACATTCAAGCCGGAGGCTTGCAATTCTTCACAAAAGGCCAGTGGTGTCATCCAGTCGGTGACCAGCAAGTCGACCCGATTAAGGGCACAGGTGAGAAAGCTTGAGACGCAGTTCATCTTGCTGTGATCTGCGACCAGAATCACTTTGCCACTGGAATTCTCGATCATGGCTTTGTTGACGCTGGTTTCCAGTTGCACGGCAGTGGTGCAGCCGCGCTTGATGCTGACCCCGTTGATGCCGAGCACTGTGACGCTCGAATAGATGCTTTGCAAGCCAGCAATGGTCAAGCTGCCGACCAGGGATCTGGACTGAACCCGGTAGTCACCGCCCAACAAAATCATTTCAATATGAGGGTCCAACTCCAGCAACAAGCTGGCCGCATTGTTGGTGACAACTCGTACTTTTTTGTCTTTCAGATGGCGCACCACTTCCAGGGTAGTTGATCCGGCATTCAGGAAAACAGTCTCATTTTCTGAAATCAGCGATGCCACATATTTGCCGATCAAACTCTTTTCTTTGGTGGATAAATGGTTTTTAGCCTCAAAAATTTCTTCAAAACCCAAATCAGAAATAGATACCGCCCCGCCACGGGTGCGCTCCAGCAGCTTGTCAAGCGCCAGGGTATCAAGGTCACGCCGGATGGTAATTTTCGAAACACCAAATTCAGTTGCCAATTCGTCGGCAGAAATGGACTTTCGCTGGTAAACCAGTTCCAGAATCTTTTT
>CAIYNH010000576.1 GCA_903927495.1 uncultured beta proteobacterium | reverse complement strand
GTACCCATCATTGTCAAGGCTGACGTGCAGGGCTCCCAGGAAGCCTTGTCTCAGTCGCTGCTCAAGCTTTCTACCGACGAAGTCAAGGTGCAACTGGTCTATGCTGCGGTGGGTGGTATCAGTGAATCCGATGTCAACTTGGCAATCGCGTCCAAGGCGGTCATCATTGGGTTCAACACCCGTGCAGATGCAGGCGCACGCAAATTGGCTGAAAACAACGGCGTTGACATTCGGTACTACGACATCATTTACGATGCTGTTGACGAACTCAAACTGGCCATGTCGGGCATGCTCACGCCAGACAAGAAAGAAGAAGTCATTGGTACCGCTGAAATTCGCCAGATTTTCAAGGTCTCCAAGATTGGTTCGATTGCCGGTTGTATGGTCACCGCTGGCGTGGTACGTCGTACTGCACGCTTGCGCTTGTTGCGTCAAAATATGGTGGTGTTTACCGGTGAACTCGAATCGCTCAAGCGCTTTAAAGATGATGCCAAAGAAGTGCGTGAAGGCTTTGATTGCGGCTTGAATATCAAGAACTACAACGACATCCAAGAGGGTGACGTGCTTGAGTTCTTTGAAATCCGTGAAGTGGCGCGTACGCTCTGATTGGATTGACTTGTGCGAAAAAAATCAGCAACCCCTAACCGCGCTTTTAAAGTAGCCGATCAGATTCAGCGTGATCTGACCGAGTTGATTGCGCGCGAGTTGAAAGACCCGAGGGTTGGCATGGTGACGATTCAAGGTGTTGAAGTAACCCCCGACTACGCGCATGCCAAAGTTTTTTTCAGTTTGCTCGCAGGTGATGTCAAAGCCTGTTCCGAGGGACTGAATCAGGCGGCGGGTTTTTTGCGTGCTGGTTTGTTTAAGCGTCTTCACATTCACACCGTGCCAACATTGCATTTTGTATTTGATCAAACACCCGAACGTGCTGCTGATATGAACGCTTTGATCGCGCGGGCGGTTGCCTCGCGAGCCAAAGAAGACTAAATTCTATGAATGCGCCACGAGCACGGGTTGCCAGGCGCCCTGTGCACGGGGTGCTGTTGCTGGATAAACCACTGGGTTGGTCTAGCAATGATGCGTTGCAAAAAGCCAAGTGGTTGCTGCGGGCCGAGAAGGCGGGTCATACTGGAACGCTTGATCCTTTGGCCACTGGGGTCTTGCCGCTGTGTTTTGGTGCAGCCACGAAGTTCAGTCAATTGCAATTGGATGCGGACAAGACCTATGAGGCAGTGGTGTGCCTGGGCGTGAAAACCAGTACCGGTGATGCCGAAGGTGTTGTGATACAGACCCGCACGGTGAACGTGACGCAACAGGATGTCGATCGAGTCTCAGGTTTGTTCACAGGACCGATCAGTCAGGTGCCACCCATGCACAGTGCCCTGAAGAAGGATGGCAAGGCGCTGTACGAATATGCCAGAGCCGGCATTGAGGTTGAGAGAGCCCCAAGGGATGTCAATATTCGTGAGCTATTTATGGCTCTAGAGCTTGACTGTAAAGCACAAGTAGCTATAAAAATGAGAGTTAAGTGCAGCAAGGGGACGTACATTCGGACCCTCGGTGAGGACATCGGAGAGGCACTGGATTGCGGTGCCCATTTGACTGCACTGCGCCGTATTGCCACTGGCGGCTATACAGCGCAGCAATGCATCACGCTGGCAGAACTGGAAGCCATGACGGAAGATCAACGTAGGGCATGCCTGTTGCCGGTGGATTCGCTTCTTGGTGAGCACACGACAGTCTGGCTGGACTCGGCTAATGTCGGACGATTTTTGACTGGCTTGCGCAGGCGTGGGGATTGGCCCGATAGTTCCCAGGTGGCGGTGTACTCGCAGGAGACCCAGTCGCTGCTGGGTACAGCTCAAGTGACAACAGGTGAATTAATCCCCGGGCGACTGCTCAGCCCGATTGAAATTGAACAGATGAAAGAGAAGCGTCATTGCGAGGGGAATGAACCCGGCATACCAGATCCGCATGGATTGCCAAGTTTCCTAGGCGCTGACGATGTTCTTTCAAGTTAACCCATTTAAGAGAAAGTGAACCATGAGCCATAAACAAATCCGAAACATAGCCATCATTGCCCACGTTGACCATGGCAAAACCACCATGGTTGACCAATTGTTGCGCCAATCTGGCACTTTTGCTCAGCACGAGAAGGTGGTTGACACCGTAATGGACAACAACGCTATTGAAAAAGAACGTGGTATCACGATTCTGGCCAAAAATTGTGCTGTGACTTGGGAAGGTACACACATCAACATTGTTGATACACCTGGTC
>CAIYNH010000575.1 GCA_903927495.1 uncultured beta proteobacterium | reverse complement strand
TGGTGTCACCCTGAAAAATGTGATCTTCAGCGAGCCTCCAACATCGGTGATTGCTGACGGTGGCCCAACCGTTGCGTCACGTGCGACCTTGATGGGAGGTCGTGCGGTGGTTGATGCCGCCGAGAAAATCAAGGCCCGTATCGTTGGTGTCATCGACGGCAGCATCAAAGTCAAGAGTCTGGCTGAAACCGAATGGCGCGACGGCCAGATTTTCAACAAGGCACAACCAGAGCACTGCGTTTCGTTCGTAGCAGCCGTTAATGCCACCAAATGGGCATCGGTCAATTTGGCGGACTACGGTTGGTTTGCCGCGCCCGACATCCATTGGGACGAAAAAAATGGCAACGGTAGTCCTTACTTTACCTGGGTTTACGGTTGCAATATCGCCGAAGTCGCCATAGACACCAGTACCGGAAAAATCACCATGCAGCGTGTAACGGCGGTGCATGATGTCGGCAAAGTCATCAACCCAGTCGGATTCGAAGGCCAAGTGTGTGGCGGCATAGCGCAAGGCTGCGGCTACGGCATTCTGGAAGACTTCAATATTGAGCATGGCAAAGTCAAATCAGAAAACTTTGATTCCTACCTGTTGCCAACGATCAAAGACATTCCTCCGATTGACGTCTATGCTGTTGAAAACCATGACCCGGAAGGTCCTTTTGGCGCGAAAAGTATTGGTGAACCGGCCACCGAATTGGTGGCTGCAGCTATCAACAATGCGGTCAATTTTGCGTTGGGTACCGCATTTAACAAACTGCCGCTCACGCTGGAGCAGGTGTTTTTAGGCTACAACCTGAAAAAGCCGGTACGCCAAAGTGAACTGTTGATTTCCTCCGCCTTGAAAAAGCAAGTACTGCGTTTGAACAACATCAGCGTCCGCAGTCCGGCCTCGCTTGACGAAGCGCTGAAAATGTTGGAAGAAGGTGACGTTACTGCACTGGCTGGCGGTACCGACGTGATGGTTCAGGGACGGATGAAAACCAAAGCACAAAACCTGATCAACATTGCGAAACTTCCTGGTCTATGCCATATCGAGGAACGCGATGATTCAATTGTGATTGGTGGCGGTGTTTGCTTTAACGAATTGACCGAGCATCATTTGGTACGAGAGCGCTATCCTCTGCTGGCACAAGCATGCCATTCGGTGGGCTCCAACCAAATTCGTAACCGTGCAACCATCGGCGGAAACATCGTCAACGCAGCACCCTGCGCGGACTCAGTGCCTCCCCTCATTGCTTATGGCGCAGAGCTTGTGCTGCAATCAGCAGCGGGTAAGCGCCGTATGCCAGTTGCCGATTTCATTCTCAACGGCTATGAGACCAAACTCGAAAAAGGCGAATTACTGGTCGAGGTAATTTTGCCGCCACCACCAGCTGATTTATATCAAAACTATGATCAACTGGGTCGCCGCAACGCGTTAAACATCACACGGCTAAGCTTGACCAGTTTGTTAGCTTTAGATGGCAACGGCAAGATCAGCCTATGCCGGCTGGTTGACGGAGCGCTACTGAGCAAACCGCAACGCCTCTCAGCGGTTGAAGATGTTTTGCTGGGCAAAGCGCTCAACGAGGCAAGTGTTGCTGAGGCACTGAAAGTCCTGAAAAAATTGATTGAAGATGCCATTGGCGGACGTTGGTCTGCCGTGTACAAACAACCTGTTTATCTCAATATTTTCCGCGACCAAATGAACAAAGTACAAGCACAAATTGCAAAATTACCCAAGGAATAGTGATGAGTAAAATTTCTTTAAAAGTTAACGGACAAACCGTAAACTGCGACGTTGATGGCAATACCCGCCTACTTGATTTTGTTCGTGAATCACTCGAACTTACCGGTACAAAAGAAGGGTGTGCAGTGGGCGAATGTGGTGCTTGTACCGTTATTCTGAATGGTGAAGCGGTCTGTTCTTGCCTCGTGTTGGCTGCGCAGTGTGATAACGCCACGGTCACAACAATCGAAGGACTGGCTTTGGACAGCATTGGTCAAAAACTGCAAACGGCTTTCATCGATCATGGCGGTGTCCAATGTGGCTTCTGTACCCCTGGCGTCCTGATGAGCGCTAAGGCCTTATTGGATAAAAACGCCAAGCCTAGTGAACAAGAATTGCTAGACGCTTTGGAAGGCAACCTTTGCCGCTGCACAGGCTATCAACCCATATTGCAGTCGCTGCACGCCGTTATCGACAATTAAGCGCTGACGAAATACCCCGGCTTGGTTCGGTGCGGTTTTGGCAAACCGTAAAGCCTGCAACACGCAGCGCGCGCTCCAATTTTTCCGCAGTCATATTCTCGCCTTCACCTTTCACAACAACGTGACCTACCGACATATTTACTTCAACGTCTTGCACACCATACAAAACATTCAGGGCTTTTTTGACGCCCTTCACACAGCCACAACAAGTGATTCCATCTACTTTTAGTTGGATCACTGTGGGTAAATTCCCCACGCCTTGGGGATCTGTTTTTGGTAGTTGAGCGAATATATTCATAACGAGGTTGCCCCTGGTTTTCGGACTCCTTAGCCGCCCCATTATGCGATTTTTCTGTCCTGCCGCTAAGCCTGCCTGCCATTTCCTGATCCTGGAAACCCGAGCCGTCTATCAAACTGATATATCGGTATTGATTTGATAGCTAGAGACGGGAGTGGACTGGTGAGGGGGCTAGGCCAGCAGGGCACTGTACGCCACTGCAGTTTTGAATAGTTAGGCAATTGGCCAGGCGTGATTTCAAACGATCATCGCCTTTGGTCCGAAACTTGCGTGCAAACCGCCTGAATACACACTTTACGTTTCCACAACCTATAACTCAGATATTGGAGATCATCATGAGCGACATCATGCGGCCCGTTCCGTTCGAGGGACTGTTGCAACGTATCTTTGACGAGTTTCGCGTCAGTCGCTCAATTTTCGACATTGCCGAGAGTCAGTTCTACCGAAAAACCGATGACCGTCTGATCGAGGTTTTTGGCGAAACCTGTGAGACACCGGTTGGTCCAGCGGCCGGGCCGCACACGCAACTGGCGCAGAACATCGTGGCATCCTGGCTGGTAGGTGGACGCTTCATTGAACTCAAGACAGTGCAGATCATGGACCGGCTTGAAATCGAGAAGCCATGCATAGATGCCGCCGATGAGGGCTACAACACCGAGTGGTCTTCTGAGTACACCTTGCCGAAAGCCTTTGACGAATACTTGAAAGCCTGGTTTGCACTGCATCTGCTTGAGGCGGTATTTGACCCGCGTTCTGAAGGCGAAGCCAAATCGTTCAGTTTTAATATGAGCGTGGGCTACAACCTCAAAGGCATCAAACAAGAACCGATGCAGACCTTCATCGACAATACCATCGATGCCTCAGCGCATCCGAAGTTTGCCGAGTACCAACGCATTCTTGAAAAATGGGTCAACGATGAGCGCTTTATTGAAAGCCTGGGCATGCAAAGTCGCAAGGCGCAACTGCAAAGCCTGCCCGGACGCATTTCAGCACGCCTGGTCAAGGGTGTCACGCTATCAACGATGCACGGCTGTCCTCCCCACGAGATCGAATCGATCTGCCGCTACATGCTCGAAGAAAAGTCGATCAACACCTTCGTCAAGCTCAATCCCACCCTGCTGGGTTTTAAACGGGTACGCGAAATTCTCGACACCTGCGGCTTTGACTACCTGATCGTCAAAGAAACATCGTTTGACCATGATCTCAAACTCGATCA
>CAIYNH010000574.1 GCA_903927495.1 uncultured beta proteobacterium | reverse complement strand
CGGCGCGCCAAGGACGTGGCTTAGTAGTTTCGCAGTTGTCCCGGCACCACGCCGGGCACCGCATTGCTGCCTGCAAAAACTACGCCCACAAAAAAGCCCAAGTCACGCTTGGGCTTTTTTGTAACTGCGGGGTTCAAAGCCCGCAGTGGCTGCCAGCAGGCCTGCTTATTTCAGCAGAGCCTTGAGTAGCTTGGCCATTTCAGACGGGTTGCGTGTGACGGTGAAGCCGCACTCTTCCATCACTGCCAGCTTGGCATCAGCCGTATCGGCACCACCGGAGATCAGGGCACCTGCGTGGCCCATGCGCTTACCGGCAGGTGCTGTGACACCGGCGATGAAACCAACGATGGGTTTCTTCATGTTGAGTTTGCACCAGCGCGCGGCTTCGGCTTCGTCGGGACCGCCAATTTCACCAATCATGATGACCGCATCGGTATCCGGGTCTTCATTGAAGGCGCGCATGATGTCGATGTGTTTCAAGCCATTGATCGGGTCACCACCAATACCGACTGCGCTGGATTGACCCAGGCCGATTTCGGTCAGTTGCGCCACCGCTTCGTAGGTCAACGTACCAGAGCGACTCACCACGCCAATGCGACCTTTGCGGTGAATGTGGCCAGGCATGATGCCGATCTTGATTTCCTCAGGGGTGATCAAGCCGGGGCAGTTGGGACCAAGCAGCAGGGTTTTTTTGCCACCAGCGGCTTCTTTGGCACGCATTTTGTTGCGCACTTCAAGCATATCACGCACCGGAATGCCTTCGGTGATACAAATTGCCAGATCCAAATCGGCTTCAACGGCCTCCCAAATAGCAGCGGCAGCGCCAGCGGGCGGTACATAAATCACTGATACGGTAGAGCCGGTTTGGGCGGCAGCTTCCTTGACTGAGGCAAAAATCGGGATGCCAAAAATGGACTCGCCCGCTTTCTTGGGGTTTACGCCGGCAGCAAAGCAATTTTTGCCGTTAGCGTATTCCTGACATTTTTCAGTGTGAAACTGACCGGTCTTGCCGGTGATGCCCTGGGTGATGACCTTGGTGTCTTTATTGATGAGGATGGACATGATTCTTCCTATTCAGTCTCAAGCGGCATTGACCGCAGCAACCACTTTTTGCGCCGCATCGGCCATAGTGTCGGCGCTGATGATCGGCAAACCGGATTCGGCGAGCATCTTCTTGCCCATTTCTTCGTTGGTGCCCTTCATGCGCACAACCAGCGGCACGGACAGGTTAACGGCCTTGCAGGCGACGATGATGCCGGTGGCAATCGTGTCGCACTTCATGATGCCGCCAAAGATGTTGACCAAAATGGCCTTGACCTTGTCATTTTTCAGCATGATCTTGAAGGCTTCAGTGACCTTCTCGGGAGTGGCACCGCCGCCCACGTCCAGGAAGTTGGCCGGTGAAGCCCCAAACAACTTGATGGTATCCATGGTGGCCATCGCCAGACCGGCACCGTTGACCAGGCAGCCGATGTTACCGTCCAGGCTGATGTAGGCCAGATCAAATTTGCTGGCTTCGACCTCGGCGGCATCTTCTTCGTCAAGGTCGCGGTAGGCCACGATCTCGGGGTGACGATAGAGCGCGTTGGCATCGAAGTTGAACTTGGCATCAATCGCCTTGATGCCGCCGTTGCCTTCAAGAATCATCGGGTTGATTTCAACCAGCGCAGCGTCGGTGTCCATGTACACCTTGTAAACCTTTTGCAACACATCCACCGCTTGCGCAACCGAGCCCTCAGGTACACCAATTGCATTGGCCAGTTTGGTGGCTTGGGCATCGGTCAGACCGGTGGCTGGATCGACAATTTCGGTGAGGATTTTCTCCGGGGTGGAATGCGCCACCTCTTCGATGTCCATGCCACCTTCACTCGAGACGATCATGGCCACGCGCTGCGTGGCACGGTCGGTCACAGCAGACACGTAATATTCTTTTTTGATGTCAGCGCCGTCTTCAATCAACAGGCGACGCACCTTTTGGCCTTCCGGGCCAGTCTGGTGTG
>CAIYNH010000573.1 GCA_903927495.1 uncultured beta proteobacterium | reverse complement strand
CTTGTCATTATTGTTTTTGATAGCACTTTCTGGCTGTGCCAGTGGTCCACAGGCTAATCCGCGTGATCCGTTGGAGGCATTTAACCGCGGTATGTACCACTTCAACGATGCCGTGGATCGGGCCGTAATCAAGCCTGTTGCTACGGTGTACCGTGACGTAACGCCATCGCTGATGCGTCAAGGCATTAATAATTTCTTTTCAAACCTGCAGGATGCTTGGTCGTTTGTGAATAACTCACTGCAACTTAAAGGTCAGGCAGCCGGTGACAGTCTGATGCGTTTTGGAGTCAATTCCGTATTAGGTTTGGGTGGGGTGCTCGATGTGGCCTCCGAAATGCGCATTGAGCGGCACACCAAAGACTTTGGTCACACTTTGGGATATTGGGGTCTTGGGCCTGGTCCCTACCTGGTTTTTCCGCTGCTCGGGCCGTCCACCCTGCGAGACACAGCTGCCATGTCGATCGATGCTGCGGGCAGTCTTATCGCCGGGATTGAGCATGTGCCTACCCGAATTTCAACAACGGCCCTGAAATTGCTGAATCGACGGGCGCGATTGCTGGAGGCTTCTGACTTGCTTGATCAGGTTGCTCTGGATCCGTACACCTTCACGCGTGATGCATTCTTGCAGGGGCGTCGCAGTTCGGTGTACGACGGCAACCCGCCCGATGAAGTAGATGACGCACCAGTCGATGATGAATCTGTAGCAAAATAATTTATTCCTTGAATGAAATGACCATGAAAAGAAGATTTTTGACTCAATTGCTGGCTGTTTTTGCCAGCGGTGTGGTGCTGTTGCAGGGCTTGTCTGCTAGTGCGGCAGATGAAGCCCCCGATGCCTTGATTGATCGCCTGACCAAAGAAGCGATCGACTCAATTCAGGCCGATAAGGGCATTCAGGCCGGTGATGTGGCTCGTATTATGGAATTGCTTGATGAGAAAGTCATGCCCTATCTGGATTTCCAGCGCATGACCGCATTGGCGGTGGGTCCCGGTTGGCGCCAGGCCAGTCCGGAGCAGCGTATGCGCCTGGAGATTGAGTTCAAAACCTTGCTGGTGCGCACCTATTCGGGAGCGATGAGCCAAGCCAAGAACCTGACTTTCAGTGTTAAGCCTTTGCGCTCTGCACCAGAAGACAAAGAAGTTATTGTGCGCACCTTAATTAAGGGCCGGGGCGACCCGGTGCAGCTTGATTACCGCCTAGAGAAAACGCCTGGTGTTGGAGCCGGCTGGAAAATTTTCAACCTGAATGTGCTGGGCGTTTGGCTGGTGGAGACCTATCGCAGTCAGTTTGCGCAGGAAATCAATGCCAAGGGGGTTGACGGGTTGATTAACACACTGACCGAGCGCAACAAAGCCAATGCGGCCGGCTCAGTCAAGTCGGCCAAAGGCTAATCCATGCTGGTTTTCACGGGCCTCATTACGCACACGACGGCGCTGGCTTGCCTGGGTGGCTTGCGCCAAGCGTTAGCACGTGAGCCTGCGGCGGGAGTCGAGGTTGATGCGTCTGCTTTGATCCGTTTTGACTCAGCGGCTCTGGCCGTGCTTCTAGAACTGCGCCGCGAAACCCTTCAAATGGGCAAAACCTTTGCGGTGATCAATGTGCCGCAACGCCTGCAAGATTTGGCGCGGCTGTACGGCATTGGCGAACTGCTGCCAGCTTGCGTCTGATGCACCGCATAAAATAGCGGCCCCATGTCCGCCATCTCATTTCAGTCTGTATCGAAAACCTACCCATCTGTGCGTAGCCCACAAGGTGCCACGTTTCTGGCTCTGGATGGGGTTAGCCTGGACATCGAGGAAGGAGAATTTTTTGGCCTCCTCGGCCCCAACGGTGCTGGCAAGACCACGCTGATCACGATCTTGGCCGGGTTGGCCAAGGCCAGCAGTGGTCGGGTTTGTGTCATGGGACATGATGTGCAAACCGGTTTTGCTGAGGCCCGGCGCGCCTTGGGTGTGGTGCCGCAAGAGTTGGTGTTTGACCCCTTTTTTAATGTTCGTGAAGCGCTGCGGTTTCAGTCGGGCTACTTTGGTGTCAAAAACAACGATGACTGGATAGACGAACTACTGGAAAGTCTCGGTTTGAGCGACAAAGCCAACGCCAATATGCGGACCCTCTCTGGCGGCATGAAGCGCCGTGTGCTGGTGGGGCTGGCACTGGTACACAAACCGCCGGTAATCGTGCTTGATGAACCTACGGCCGGAGTTGACGTAGAACTGCGCCAAACGCTCTGGCACTTTATTGCCAAGCTCAACAAGCAAGGGCACACCGTGCTCCTAACCACCCATTACCTGGAAGAAGCTGAAACTCTGTGCGGCCGCATTGCCATGCTAAAAACCGGCAGGGTGGTCGCACTCGATAGCACCAGTGCCTTACTCAGCGCGGCATCCGGCAATGTGTTGCGCTGCACGGTTGATGGTGACCTGCCTCCCGATCTGGCAAATGTGGCCCGCGTTACTGGTCGAGTGGTGCAGTTTCCAGCCATTGATGCACTCGCCGTTGAGCAATATCTGGCCCGGATTCGGCAGGCCGGGCTCATGGTGCGGGACATCGAGATTCGTCGCCCTGACCTAGAGGATGTGTTTTTGCAAGTGATGCATCAACATTCCGGACGCGAAGATCGGAGCCCCGCATGACCGGCTGGCAAATGCTGTTTTACAAAGAGGTGCTGCGTTTTGTGCGGGTCGCGGCTCAGACTATCACTGGACCGATCCTGACGGCCATGCTGTATTTGTTGATATTTGGTCAAGCCCTTGAATTGCATGTAAAGGTCTATGGCGACGTTAGTTACACGGCTTTTCTGGTGCCAGGCCTGGCCATGATGAGCCTGCTGCAAAACGCTTTTGCCAACAGCTCGTCTTCTTTGATTGCCAGTAAAGTGATGGGCAATTTGGTGTTTTTGTTGTTGACACCTTTGTCTGCATGGCACTGGTTTGTAGCGTATGTCGGTGCCGCCATTGTGCGGGGCCTGGTGGTCGGTTTAGGTGTGCTGCTGGTGTCGTTAATTTTTGCGGTGCCGCCACTTGCACAACCCGTGTGGGTGTTGACATTTGCCATGCTGGGCGCCACTCTAATGGGTGCATTGGGGGTGGTGGCCGGTTTGTGGTCAGAAAAATTTGATCAGATGGCTGCCTTTCAAAACTTTATTGTCATGCCAATGACGTTTTTAAGCGGTGTTTTTTACTCAATTCATTCATTGCCAGCGTTTTGGCAAACTGTGAGTCACTTCAACCCATTTTTTTACATGATAGACGGCTTTCGCTACGGCTTCTTTGCCATCAGCGATGTCTCGCCATGGCTTAGCCTTGCCGTGGTGGGATCTGCCACCTTGGTTGTGAGCGCTTGCGCGCTGCATCTACTGCGCATAGGCTACAAAATCCGTTCCTGATTATTTCGAGATACTAATCCTATGAATGCTGACCTGTTAAAACAAATCATCGCCGCCGGCATGGACTGTGAGCACATCACTATGGAAGGGGATGGCCGGCACTGGTATGCCACCATTGTTTCTAGTGAATTCGAAGGCAAGCGAGCGATTGCCCGCCATCAGCGTGTTTATGCCACGCTGGGCAACAAAATGAAAACAGATGAGGTGCATGCCTTGTCGATGAAAACCTTTACGCCGGCTGAGTGGGCAGATCAGTCGGTCTGACGCATGGATAAATTACTGATTCGAGGTGGCCGCCCGTTGCTGGGCACTGTGACTGTTTCTGGAGCCAAAAATGCCGCTTTGCCGGAGCTTTGCGCGGCGCTCTTAACAACGCAGCCAATCATCCTGCGCAATGTGCCACGCCTGCAGGATGTGGTCACCATGCTCAAGCTGATTCGCAACATGGGTGTCACCGCCGAACGCTCTGACGACGGTACGATCTTGCTGGATGCTTCGACCCTGAGCCGGCCTGAGGCACCTTATGAGTTGGTGAAAACAATGCGAGCTTCGGTGCTGGCTTTGGGGCCACTGCTGGCGCGCTTCGGCCATGCCCGGGTGTCACTGCCAGGCGGCTGTGCCATTGGCTCGCGTCCAGTTGATCAGCACATCAAGGGCCTGACTGCAATGGGTGCTGAAATTGTCGTGGAGCATGGTTACATGGTGGCCAAGCTCCCAGCGGGGCGAACCCGCCTGAAGGGCGCTCGCATTGCCACCGACATGGTGACCGTCACAGGAACTGAAAACTTAATGATGGCAGCCTGCCTTGCGACTGGTGAAACCATACTGGAAAATGCCGCTCAGGAGCCCGAGATTCCTGATCTGGCTGAGATGCTGATCAATATGGGTGCCAGGATTGAAGGTCACGGCAGCAGTCGTATTCGTATTCAAGGTGTGGAAAGTCTGCACGGCTGTAGCCACCAAGTGGTTGCAGATCGGATTGAAACAGGCACTTTTTTGTGCGCCGTTGCTGCTACTGGAGGCGATGTTGTGGTCCAGCATGGCCGCATTGAGCTTTTAGAAGCGGTGGTTGAGAAGTTGCGCGATGCCGGTGCCACTGTGAACGCTGTGCCAGGCGGCATTCGTATCCAATCGAGCGGTGTCGCCAGCCTCAAAGCGCAGAGCTTTCGCACCACCGAATATCCGGGTTTTCCGACCGACATGCAGGCCCAGTTCATGGCACTCAATTGCATGGCGCAGGGTACGGCCAAGGTGATCGAGACAATTTTTGAGAACCGATTCATGCATGTCAATGAACTGGTGCGGCTGGGGGCAAATATCCAGATTGACGGCAAGATTGCTTTGGTAGAGGGAGTCAAAGGCCTCTCTGGAGCGACGGTGATGGCGACTGACTTGCGTGCCTCAGCCAGTTTGGTGATCGCCGGCCTAGTGGCCGAAGGGGAGACCGTGGTTGACCGCATCTACCACCTCGATCGCGGCTACGACCAGATGGAAACCAAGCTACGCGCTTTAGGCGCAGATATTGAGCGGGTGAAATGATTCACCTAGTGTTTTGTGCTATTAATATATGAGCTTTAGATGCTTGTTAAATAAGGGTTAAAGGCCAAAAATGATCACTATTGCACTGTCCAAGGGACGCATCTTTGAAGAAACTCTGCCGCTGCTGAAAGCGGCTGGTATCGAGGTGCTGGAAGACCCTGAAAAATCGCGCAAACTGATTTTGACCACCAATCAGAGCGATGTGCGGGTGCTTGTGGTGCGTGCCACCGACGTGCCCACCTATGTGCAATATGGCGGTGCCGACATGGGGATTACCGGCAAAGACACTTTGCTGGAGCACGGCAGTCAGGGTTTGTACCAGCCGCTGGATTTGCAAATTGCCAAATGCCGCATCAGCGTAGCGGTTCGCTCTGATTTTGATTACCCATCAGCCGTAAAAAAAGGCTCGCGCCTGACCGTGGCGACCAAATACGTGGCGATTTCGCGAGATTTCTTTGCCAGTAAGGGCGTACACGTTGACTTGATCAAGCTCTATGGCAGCATGGAACTTGCACCCTTGGTGGGAATGGCTGATGCGATTGTTGATCTGGTCTCTACCGGCAACACCCTCAAGGCCAACCATCTGGTGGAGGTGGAACATATCATGGACATCAGTTCGCGTCTGGTGGTTAACCAGGCCGCCCTGAAACTCAAGCAGGTGCCAATTCGGAGCATCATTGATGCATTTGAATCCGCCTTAGGTCAAAATAATCACTTCTAATCTGTTATGAAATTTATAGCGGCTCCTGCCCGTCTATCAAGCTGTAGCGTCACATTTTGTGCTGACTTTAAAGCCCGACTGCATTGGTCCGCCGAGATTGATGCAGGAATCGAGCAGCGCGTGGCCGATATTTTGCTGGATGTGCAACAGCGTGGCGATGCCGCAGTGCTGGACTACACCGGACGTTTTGATGGCTTGCATGCCAACTCAATGACGGAGTTGGAGCTTACCCAGACTGAACTAAAAGTTGCATTCGAAAATTTGCCAGAAGAACAGCGCCAGGCTCTGCAGGCAGCCGCTGCGCGCGTGCGCAGCTACCATGAAGCTCAGCGCAAAGCCAGTGGCGAGAGTTGGAGTTACCAAGATGCAGATGGAACGCTGCTCGGCCAAAAAGTCACACCACTCGATCGCGTGGGCATCTATGTGCCAGGCGGAAAGGCCGCCTACCCAAGCAGCGTTTTGATGAACGCCATTCCTGCGCATGTAGCAGGTGTTTCAGAAATCATCATGGTGGTACCTACCCCTAAAGGGGAAAAAAATATGCTGGTGCTTGCTGCAGCCTACGTGGCAGGCGTAACACGCGCTTTTACTATTGGCGGCGCGCAAGCCGTAGCGGCGCTGGCCTATGGCACGCTCACGGTGCCCAAAGTGGACAAAATCACTGGTCCTGGCAACGCCTATGTCGCTAGCGCCAAAAAACGTGTGTTTGGGGTTGTAGGCATCGACATGATTGCTGGACCGAGCGAGATTCTGGTGTTGGCAGATGGTACTACCTCACCGGACTGGGTGGCGATGGATTTGTTCAGTCAAGCCGAACACGATGAGTTGGCGCAAAGTATTTTGCTGTGCCCGGATGCGGATTACATCGACCAAGTTCAGCTCAGCATCAACCGCTTGTTGCCGGAAATGCCCAGACAACAAATCATCGCCAAGTCACTCAACGACCGTGGTGCCCTGATTCACACCCGCAGCATGGAAGAGGCGTGTGCCATCAGCAACACCATCGCGCCGGAACACTTGGAAGTGAGCAGCCGCGATCCGCACCGTTGGGAACCGCTCCTGAGGCATGCAGGTGCCATTTTTCTGGGGGCTTACACCAGTGAATCATTGGGCGACTATTGCGCCGGGCCCAACCATGTGCTGCCCACCAGTGGCACGGCAAGGTTTAGCTCACCGCTGGGTGTCTATGATTTTCAAAAGCGTAGCAGCCTGATTGAAGTCAGTGAAGCCGGTGCCCAAACTCTGGGCCAGATCGCATCAGTCCTGGCGCACGGTGAAGGCTTGCAAGCTCATGCCCGTGCCGCTGAGATGCGAATCCGCTGAGCGCGCTAGTTGATTTATTTGGACTCATCCGCATAAAATTACACTGCATTTCGGCCTGCGTCTTTGGAGAGGTAAATAGCCATGTCGGCCCACTTGAGCACATCGCCCTGACTGGTTTCTTGGCTCATGAACATCGCGACACCGATACTGGCCGAACAATGATGCTCTATCACTGCGCCAGTCAAGCCTTGCTGTGAAATTTCCAACAGATACGGAACTGACAAGCTGGCGCTCAATTTTTCTGCCAGACTGCGGGCTTGCTAAGTCGCCTGCATTTTGTCCAGGTTGAGTTCCCCTAGCAGCCTGTCGGACACAGGATTTCAAAATTATCCAATCTGAATCTGCTTAAAAAACAGGCAGTTTGATCTTGATTTTGGCGATATTTGGGTTTTTTCACGGAATTTCCTCCCCTTATCTAGTGCTTGACCGAAAACCCCGCTCCTCCAATGAAGGGTGCTGAGTTCTCTGAACGAAGATTTCCAGAAAGTTGTGGATTCAGGGGAATTTTTGCGTATAAGTGGGCATTTGGTGGGCATTTGGTGGAAATTCGGGTCAATCTTCGTTTGAGAATGGTGGCCAATTTTGTGGTCAAAATAGTGCGAAAAAGTGAGCTGTTTTGCTATCTTTTTTGGTCTCCTAAAAGTAAAATAGAGACTCCAAAAATGGCCCCGTTTCCAGAGAGAAATTCCCCATGCGCGTCGCCCAGAACGAACAGATGACCATCGGTGAAGTCGACATCTCCAACATCCGCTTCGACCCCAAATCACGCGACGACATCCTCAAAATCCTGCGTGGCCTGCAGTTCATCTACACCCATCCTGCGCTACGCACCGCGATCTTCGAATTGCTGGGTGCCAAGATATCCCCCAAAGTCAGCAAGACCAATGGTCGCCCGCGCATGATTCTGTGGAACATCTTGGTTTGCGGACATCTGCCTGGACTTGAACTGCGACTATGACCGCCTGCACGAACTCGTCAACCGCAAGCGATCCACGAACCACAGACTTGTAAAGCGAATCTGAAATCGCCATGCTGCAAGCGATCTAAATTCAGATGGAAAAAGCGAGCATGACGATCAATTTGTTCATTACGGTGTTGGCCTATCAGTGTGTGCAGGTGATTCGCAAGACGCTCAAGGAGCAAGGAATACATGACAGTTGGGCAATTTTACGCAAGACGCTGGCGGTGCAGCAGCGCGTGACCGTGCCTACGCAGCGCAGCGATGGTCACAGCGTTCATGTGCGCAAGAGCACCAAGGCTGAGCCTGCCTTGATGCGGATTTACCAGGCGTTGGCGATCAGCGCAGCTCCTGGGGGCAGCAAAAAACTCGTCGTTTAACGCGAAAAATCAAGAATATTTTCGGCTTCGAGGCTCGCTGGAATAGCTATTGCGGACGAAGTAGGG
>CAIYNH010000572.1 GCA_903927495.1 uncultured beta proteobacterium | reverse complement strand
TTGAACTGGCGGATGAAGTCAACAGCCGCTTCTCCTATGATGCCTCTGTCACGGGCACGCACCACACCGCCCACAATGATGACTTCACAGGCCGCATTGCTACTCAGGATGGCTGCTACATTGAGATTGTTGGTGATCACCCGCAGGCCGGTGTGGTGCACCAAGGCCTTTGCAATAGCTTCGGTCGTGGTGCCGATGTTCAGAATCAGTGAGCAATCATTGGGAACCCGGCGGGCCACGGCCAGTGCGATGCGAGCTTTGCCTTCGGCATTGAGGCTTTCGCGCTGTGGATGCGCGATGTTTTCAATGGTCGAACTAGGCACTCGTACACCCCCATGAAACCGTGTCAAATGGCCCGCTTCAGCTAGGCGCTGTACGTCGCGACGCACGGTTTGGAGGGTAACGCCCAGCATTTCGGCCAAGCGCTCCACCGTCATTGACCCGCGCTCACCCACGACATTGAGCAGACTAATTTGTCGAGGGTTGGAGTTCATATGAGACCGATTTTTTTCGATTGCATTCATCGAAAGACTGTAAATGAAATCAAAACGAACTCAATAAGGGAAAACACTGATCAAAAAACGATATAAAACGAATAATATCGAACAATTAAAGTTTGCTTCAATGAAATCCGAATAAAAACGATCTAGCGTGCAGCCAACCTAGTCAACTCAAGGGTTGGCTCGGTTTTTTGTTTGTGTGTTTTTTCAGGTCTGTTCGATGGGAGTGGCGTGACGATCTTCTGTCTATCAACTCACTTTCTTACTATCTACAAGGACTTCACCATGAAAGTTGCAAAGGATTCAATATGAAAGCTCGATTTTTTCAGAGTGGCTTGACTGGCGTTGTGGCAATTGCAGCCTTTGCCTTGCCTGCGTCAGTCAGTGCTGCGGATATCCCAAGCGCCGGCCCCGCAGCCCAGGCGGCACTTGGCGTATTCAGCAGTGGCACTGTAACTCTGGCGCCAGCTGCTTATGCCTTGCAGGGCTACAAATACAACCGCGCCATCATGTTGCCCACCGTGACCCGTATCACACAGGCCATCGTGGGTGAGCTCAGCGCGGACGAAGCTTTGACCAAGGTTGGCACCGACATAGCCGAATCAGTCAAACAGGCAGAAAAGTAAAACGACGGACACGTCACCAGTTTGATCGGAGTCGATATGTCGGTTTCTTCCAGCGTCTTGGGCTTTTGTTTCAACCTGTTCGAGCCAGTGTTTCGACTGGGTCAGAAATGGCTCGGTGTCTCGCGCCTTGGTTGGCTCTTTGTCGGACCGAACCTGGTGGTGATTGGCATCTTCACCTTTCTGCCCATCCTGATCAACCTGATCTATGCAGTAACGGGTGGCGTCAACCTGCTGCCCACGCAGCGGCCGTTCACCGGGATGGAAAATTTCGGCGTCCTGCTGGAGTGTCGCGATTACAGCGAGCTACAGTCCTGTCGCACCGATGTCTTCTTACGCTCGATCTTCAACACCGTTAAATTCAGCCTGATTCAGGTGGTGCTGATGCTGTTCTTCTCGCTGGTCACTGCTCTGGTACTGAACCGGAAAATCATCGGCCGCGGTTTCTGGCGCGGCGTATTTTTCTACCCGGTGTTGTTGTCCCCTGTGGTGGTGGCGCTGATTTGGAAGTGGTTGCTGCAAAGCCAGGGTGTGTTCAACGCCGGGTTAGTCGCGATTGGCTCGCAGCCGATGGATTGGCTGCTGGATAGCCACTGGGCCTTCTTCTGGGTGGTGGTGGTCTCTATCTGGGCGCACATGGGTTTCTACACCTTGATTCTGCTGGCTGGCTTACAGGCCATTCCCAAGGATGTCTACGAGGCCGCTGAAATGGATGCAGCATCGCCACGGCGCGTGCTATGGCGCATCACCTTGCCGTTGCTCATGCCCAACCTCATCGTGGCGCTGGTGCTGGTGATGATCCGCGCGGTGCAGACTTTTGACGAAGTCTTTGTGCTTACCGGCGGGGGACCGGGCTCTGCCACCACCTTCATCGTGCAATACATTTACCTGACTGGTTTCGCCGAGCAGATCCACCTGTACGGACTGGCCGCTGCAGCTTCATTGATCCTTGCCATCGGCCTCATGGCGCTGACGCTTTTGCAGCTGCGACTATCAAAAGCCGGCGATGCTGGAAAAGTAAAGCAATAAGGAGCGAGCGATGGCAAATTTCCTGACCCGTACCCGCGGTCGCGTCCATGGCAGGACTAGCCTGCACTGGACCGACTGGGTTTCTTACGCTTACTTGCTGGCCGGTCTGATCGTGATGTTCGGGCCAGTGCTCTGGTTGGTGATGTCATCTTTCAAAACCGAACGCGCGCTGAGCCAGTTTCCGCCGAGCTTTCTGCCCTACAGCCAAAAGGAGATTGTGGTCGCTGGTCACGAAAAACCTTTGCCGCTTTTTCTGGCCAAGGACGAACAGGGAAAGACACGCGAGCTGGCTCAGGTGCGCCGCATCGGCATAGTCGCTACTATGGTGGACCCGGTTCAGCCGCAGACCGAGATTCGCGTCAACATCAGGGACCGCCAACCGGTCGATGAACTTAAATTTGCGAGCGGCAACTACACCGAGCTGTTCGCCAAGTTCAGCTTTGGCACCTACCTGTGGAATAGCGTGTTCATCACGGTGGTGGCTACCATCATCACACTGTTGTTCAATTCGATGGCGGCCTTCGCC
Source organism: uncultured beta proteobacterium (assembly GCA_903927495.1). GTDB lineage: Bacteria > Pseudomonadota > Gammaproteobacteria > Burkholderiales > Burkholderiaceae_C > Rhodoferax. Next base: position 5,328 of record CAIYNH010000572.1, on the reverse strand, counting down.
CTGTCCAAGTACCAGTTCACCGGCCAGAAGACGGTGTTCGTGCTGATCATTGCCACGCTGATGATTCCTCCCACCATCATCCTGGTGCCTGCCTTCCTGGTGATCTCAAGCATAGGTTTGCTGAATAACCTGTGGGGCGTGATCCTACCCGCGGTGGCCACTCCTACCGGCGTGTTCTTGCTGCGCCAGTACATGCTGACCATCCCGGATGAGTTGCTAGAGGCCGCTCGTATGGATAACGCGAGCGAGTGGCGCATTTACTGGCGGATCATCCTGCCGCTGGCCGCGCCGGCCATGGCGGTGCTGGCCATTTTTTCGTTCATGTGGCGCTGGAACGACTTTCTGTGGCCGCTGATCGTGCTATCCAGGTCGGAAAACTTCACACTGCAAATTGCCCTCAACGCCTTCCAAGGTGAACTCAACACGCAGTGGAACTACCTGTTGGCCATGACTGTCATCACGCTCATTCCAATCAGCTTGGTCTTTGCCTTTTTGCAGAAGTACATCACTACTGGCATTGCCAGCGCCGGTGTGAAGTAATCAGCTGAATCTTTCAAAGGACTTTACCTGTGGCTACTCTCCAACTCTCCAACGTGGTCAAAAGCTTTGACAAAACCACCATCATCCACGGTGTGGACCTGACAGTATCTGACGGTGAATTCGTAGTGTTTGTCGGCCCCTCGGGCTGCGGCAAATCCACCTTGCTGCGCATCATTTCTGGGCTGGAACCCACCACCAGCGGTGACATCCGCATTGATGGTCAGCGCGTCAACGATATCACAGCCGCGCACCGGGGTTGCTCAATGGTGTTTCAGTCCTATGCGCTGTACCCGCACATGAGTGTGTACGACAACATGGCCTTCGGCCTGGAAAACCTGGGCGTGGCCAAAGCGCTCATCGAAACCAAGGTCAACGCCGCCGCCATGCTGCTGCAGTTGGAGCCGCTGCTGCAACGCAAGCCCACCCAGCTCTCGGGCGGGCAGCGCCAGCGCGTGGCCATTGGTCGCTCCATCGTGCGCGAACCCAAGCTGTTTTTGTTCGATGAGCCACTGTCCAACCTCGATGCCGAGTTGCGTGTGTCGATGCGCGCCGAGATCCGCGACCTGCATTCCCGCTTGGGTGCGACCATGATTTACGTAACCCATGATCAGGTCGAGGCCATGACCATGGCAGACAAGATCGTCGTACTGCGCGACGGCCGCATCGAGCAGGTGGGTTCCCCGCTGGACCTGTACAACCGGCCCTGTAACCAGTTTGTGGCCGGCTTCATCGGCAGCCCGCGTATGAACTTCGTGCCAGTGACTCAATTTCCGCACGCTGCGCCCGGCTCCAAAACCGTGGGCATCCGCCCGGAGCACGCCCAGCTAGCCGACGCTGGACCGCTGCAGCTGCTGGTGTCGCAGGTCGAACAGCTTGGCAGCACCAGCATCCTGCACGGTAATGTCGTCTCCGATGCGCCATTCGAGCTGATCCTGAGCGGCCAGACCGCCATTCGACGCGGCGACACAGTCAAGGTCACGGCCCCTGCCGAGCACCTGCACTTTTTCGACCAGAACGGCTTGTGCCTATAAGCCTAACACCGCTGGCAGGTCCGCTCATGGGTAAATTAATCACTAGGAAGAACCAATGAAGACAATCGCACGCGCACGCGTGTCACTCGCACATGAGCACGGCGTCGATCTATCGATCGAGGGCGGTGCTGGCTTTAGCATTCAGGTGTTGGAGTCCGGCATGGTTCGCGTACGCTACAAACCAGCGGCTGGTTACCGGGAGACCCGCACCTGGGCCATTGCGCCGATCGCTGGCGAGGATGTCGCTTGGAGCGGTCGTCAGCGCGACGACATTGGTGGATTTACTCGCCCAATCGCACAGCTGATTGAGAAGCCCGGACAAGTGACTCTTCGGACCAGCGCACTATCGGTGACTCTGAGTGAGGATCCACTGACCTTGTCGTGGCGTGACAGCCAGGGGGAAATGCTATTTAGTGACCGTTCAACTTCAGCATATTTTGCGAGTCAACGCACCGGTGCTGTCCGGCACTATCTGCAGCGCCACCGCACCGAGCGTTACTACGGGTTGGGTGACAAAACCGGGCCACTTGACCTGCACGGCAGGCGATTGCGCACACTGGGGCTGGACTCTCTGGGTTATGACCCGAAAAGCGGTGATCCGCTGTACAAACACTGGCCATTCGTGCTGACGCGTGCTCCCACAGGGCAGTGGTGGGGTATTTATTACGACACGCTTTCGACGTGCACCTTTGACTTGGGCTGCGAGCATGACAACTACCATGAGTTGTTCCGCTATGTCGAAATCGATGATGGCGATCTGGACTACTACATCATGGTGGGAAATACACCTGGCGAAGTGATCGCGCAGTTTGTGCGCCTGATCGGCGGCACCCATTTGCCGCCACGCTGGTCGCTGGGATTCGCCCAGACGGCCATGGGATTGACGGACGCAAGCAACGCACAAGAGCAACTTGATAGCTTCATCACCCGCATGGAGGCTGAAGGCATCGCATGCTCATCATTCCACTACGGCTCGGGCTACTCGTCGCGCGGTAAGCGTCGTTATGTGTTCACATGGAATTCCGATAAGTTTCCTGACCCGAAATCACTGAACGCAAGATTCCATGATGCGGGTATGCATGTTGTGGCTAACATCAAGCCCTGCCTGCTCGATGATCACCCGGCTTACAACGAGGTACGCGCACAAGGCGGCTTTGTTCACGACATCCAAACCGGGCAGCCGGTGGTGGAACAATTCTGGGACGGTGTTGGTTCCCACCTTGATTTCACCCATCCCGATGCCCTTGCATGGTGGCAAAGGAACTTGCGTGAACAGGTGCTTGACTACGGCATCGATACCGGCTGGAACGATAACAACGAATACGCCATCATGGACGATGGTGCCATGTGCCATGGTTTTGGTGAAGCCATGCCCATGCACCGCGCCCGTCCCCTGCATGCGTTGCTGATGACACGGGCAACTTTTGAGGCGCAGGCAGCACACTACCCCAATGCTGAGGTTTACACCGTCACACGCGGTGGACCTCCAGGATTGCAACGCTACGCGCAAACCTGGACCGGCGACAACACCACCAGCTGGGAAACATTGCGTTGGAATATTCGAACGGGCTTGCAAATGTCCCTGTCAGGCATGTTCAATGTGGGTCACGATGTCGGCGGCTTCGCCGGTCCGTCACCTGATCCTGAACTGTTTTTGCGTTGGGTGCAGGCGTGTTGTCTGAATCCACGCATGGTGATGAACTCATGGAAGACCGATGGCATTGTCAACGTGCCCTGGCTTCACCCTGCGGTAACTGCCGATGTGGTTGCGGCGATCCGACTGCGTTACACCCTGATGCCGTACCTGTGGTCACTTTTTGAGCGGGCGCACAGTCTGCACCAACCTATCATTCGTCCGGCCTTCTATGACTTTCCTGATGACCCACAATGTTTCGCCGACAGCGACGACTTCATGCTGGGTGACGCATTGTTAGTCGCTCCGGTGGTGCAGGCTGGTGCCACTTCACGCAGTGTCTACCTGCCCAAAGGTCCCCAGGCTTGGTTTGATTTCTACACTGGTGCGCGTTTTGAAGCCGGCCAAGAGCACAAGGTGGCGGCACCACTATCCACTTTGCCTTTGTTTGCCCGTTTCGGTGCGTCAATTCCTGTCGCGACCGGCCTTGCAGCTCGTCATCAATTTGACGACCCGGTGAGTGGCGAGCGGGTTTTTCCATCGACTGAAGTTCGGTAAATTCAATTACAGAAAATGAGGCCTATACCACTTGAACCTGCGCCGCTACCAACACGGCGCACAGACTTAATCGAACGGCTGGCACAGCCCCGTCAATATGACTTAGCCATCATAGGGGGTGGTGCTACTGGGCTGGGTGTGGCACTGGACGCTGCAGCGCGGGGCCTTCGCGTGGTCCTGATTGAGTCACACGATTTTGCTAAAGGTACCTCATCGCGTGCGACCAAGTTGGTGCACGGTGGCGTGCGATATTTGGCACAGGGCAATATCGCGCTAGTGCGTGAGGCTCTACACGAGCGCTCCACGCTGCTGCAGAATGCCCCACACTTGGCACAATCTCTGGCCTTCGTGATGCCGTCCTACAAGTACTGGGAGATCCCGTTTTACGGCATTGGCCTCAAGATGTACGACACCTTGGCTGGTAAAGCGGGCCTCGGCCCCACCGAGTTTCTGAGTCGAGCAGAAACCCGGCATTGCTTGCCAACTGTTCAACTGAAAGGCCTTATAGGTGGTGTCAAATACTGGGACGGCCAGTTCGACGATGCCCGATTGGCCTTGGCTTTGGCGCGAACCGCAGCCACTCGCAGTGCCTTACTGGTGAACTACTGCGCCGCTACAGGCTTGATTCACGAGGCCGGCAAAGTGACAGGACTGACCTGTGAAGACCGCGAGACTGGTCACTCTTACCTCTTGCAGGCACGTTGCGTGATCAACGCGACCGGCGTTTGGGTAGATGAGTTCCGGCAAAAAGATGGCGAGGCCATCGGTCGCGCTGTCAAAACCATGGTGGCACCCAGCCAAGGCGTTCATATCGTGGTCGACCGGGAATTTCTGCCCACTGACCACGCCCTGCTGGTCCCAAAAACTGAAGATGGTCGGGTAGTTTTTGCGGTGCCTTGGCTAGGTAAGCTCATTCTTGGCACTACAGACACGCCGCGCCATGATTTGGCGCGCGAGCCAGAGGCGTTTGAAGAAGAGGTTGAATTCATTCTGAGAGAAGCAGCAAGGTATCTCAGTCGTGCACCAACCCGAGCTGACATCAAAAGCATTTGGGTGGGCTTGCGCCCTTTGGTCAAGCCGCCTGACGATGAAGGTGACCACACCAAAGGCCTGAGCCGCGAGCACACGGTGTTGGTCAGTCGCAGTGGCCTCGTCACGGTCACTGGTGGCAAATGGACCACCTACCGCGCTATGGCGGAAGACGTGTTAGAGAAGTGCTTTGATGCCAACTTGCTCGAAAGATTGAACGCTGGCGTGACCAAGAACTTGAGGCTTCTGGGAGCCGACGGGCCTGTGACTGCTGGCCCGAAAATCAGTGATGCGTCAGGTTTGCACTCCTACGGCAGCGAGCGGCGCACCGTGCGATCCCTGCCGGGTGCACAGCGACAACTGGGTGGGGGACTAAGCGAAGCCATGGTGCGCTTTGCGGCCCGCTATGAATATGCACGCACGGTTGAAGATGTGCTGGCCAGACGTTCGCGGTTGCTGTTTCTTGATGCTCGACTTGCGAGCACGCTGGCAACGCAGGTCGGCACCATCTTGCAGGATGAAACTGGTGTGGATCCA
>CAIYNH010000571.1 GCA_903927495.1 uncultured beta proteobacterium | reverse complement strand
GCCCCGGATATTTCGTTTGCCGCGACTCGTCGCAGCGCGATGACTGGCCATCTCACGTAGTACGCTATCGAGCCATTCCTGCCTGCGCTTTGGGGGGAATGGCGCCAACCGAGGGCATCTTGCGCTGAAGAACTCGCACGGCATGAATAAACGATAGGTCAACAGCACTCTGCTGCGTGCGATCTGCAGCCTCTGTCATGAGTTTACGAATTGCTGCGTGTGTAAGAAGTAACGCATAGAACTCCTGTTTGACCAGTTCGGGTTTCTTACTGCGCAAAATCACCTTGCGATCAGCTAGGTGCGTTTTGAACTCGTCAAATGATTCTTCAATGCTCCATCGTCGGTGATAAAGAGCCGCCAATTCAACAGCAGATGGAGCGTCTTCGCTCATCCAATTGGTTATCAGTCGATAGGAAGACTCAGCATCGGGTATTCCATCGAGCGTGTACTCGATAACACGAACAACCGTTGTCTGAACTTTTTTCTTCAAATTTTTGTCTGAACGTATTTCGCTGAGATAAGAACCATCAGGCAGTGTCTGCCTGCGTGCAAGCGATTGGCTTTTTTTGGCTCGAAACAAGAGCTTTGCTCCGGTACGTAAACCTCGTTGCCAAAATTCATAGCCACAAAACCCCCGATCCGCCGTCACTATCATAGATTTATCAGCATGATCCATGACTGACTGGGCCAGCGTGAGTTCGCCTTCTTTGAAGGACCCATGCTTGGCAAAGCAAATAGTGTGAGTACCACATTCGGTCATGGCCACGAATCGGATAACCGGAAATGCAGCGTCGCCATAGCCCCCGCTAAGGTGGCCATAAAAATCAGAATTGGCCTTTTCATCGGGCATGGTCAGCGTAGATCCATCAATAGCCATGACTCTATGACCATGAAACATAACACCAGGCATATCTACCGGTCCATGAGGGCGCACCTGCTCTTCATATAGTTGGCGCAGTGGGGCTTCGCCCACCAATCCCCTAGCTTGTGAAATGGCACCTTTTGTGACGATAGTGCTTTCCAAACCAGATTCACCAAGCATAGTGCGCAGACCTTCAACGACTACTCGCATGACATCTTCGTAGGCAACGTTGGCGTACAGAACCATCATCATCACGAAATAGACCAAGACTTCGTGCGGCAATCCTCTTCTTCGCTTGCTTTGAACGCCATGTTTTTCCAGCGCCTGCTTTACCTTGCCAGGCGGACACTGCATGGCCAAAAAACCAACAGTCAAATAGTCAGCCAACCTGGCACCAGCACCCAATTCAGCCTTGGTCCTCGCCATATCCATCTCCAAAATGAACACAGCGAAATGGTATCACTAACTCATCTAAATAAACAGTATTGGGCTCATTGCACGTTGGACAAGGCAGTGAGTGGCTGATCAACCATGTCATCAAGGAAGATATGCAGATGAAACCCTGGCTGATCAAACACTCACCGCTGTTTGATCCACGCTGGCCGCGCAGCGATGAGGGCTACTTTGTACTCGGTTCCTGTAGGCGCTTTAGCTTGCGTGCTGCAGCAACTGCAACGACAGGGAGTTATGTTTTTTTACGAGTTGTTTGATATCAACAGTTGTCAGTTGGCCTTGGCGCACCAGCACCCGCCCATTGACCACGGTGTAAGCGGCTTGTGCACTGGCACACAGTAGCAGGGCAGCGACCGGGTCATGCACTGCGCCCCCCGCGAAAGCCAGCGTGTTCAGATCAAACAATGCTAAATCTGCACACATGCCAAGCGCCAGATGGCCGATGTCGCTACGCCCCAGCACCGCAGCTCCGCCACGGGTGGCAAGACTCAAAGTGTCGCGCGCGGTCATTTCTGCCGGTCCTACGTCGCATCCATAAAAAGTTTGAGTAGTGCCATCCATGGTGGTGCGTGTTTCAGGCTGCTGCATGGCGCGACCGACACGCGCCAACAGCAAGGCTTGACGGGCTTCGCTGAGTATGTGTGCGGCATCGTTGCTGGCGCTGCCATCCACCCCCAGACCAACGTTGACACCTGCATTCAGCATTTTGCGGATAGGCGCAATGCCACTGGCGAGGCGCATGTTGCTGCACGGGCAATGTGCCACTCCGGTACGACTGGAGGCAAATAGGCCAATGGCAGTGTCGTCAAGTTTGACGCAGTGGGCGTGCCAGACGTCGGCACCCAACCAACCCAGATCCTGGACGTATTGAACGGGCGTGCAGTTGAATTTTTCTCGAGAGTAAGCAATGTCGTGGTCGTTCTCAGCCAAGTGAGTGTGCAGGCGCACGCCGTAGCTTCGTGCTAGTGCGGCAGACTCGCGCATCAGATCACGGCTGACGCTAAATGGGGAACAAGGGGCCACCGCCACGTTGAGCATCGACCCATGTACGCTGGAGTGGTAGGTTTCAATTAAACGCCGGGTATCGAACAAAATGGCATCTTCACTTTCAACGACCTGATCTGGTGGGAGTCCACCGTGCGAGCGTCCGACGCTCATGCTGCCGCGTGTGGCTACAAAACGCATGCCGATCTCACTGGCAGCTTCGATGCTGTCATCGAGTCGAACCCCGTTGGGGTAAATGTAGAGGTGGTCGCTGCTGGTGGTGCAGCCACTCATCAGGAGTTCAGCCATGGCGACTTGCGTACTCACCCGAATCATCTCTGGGGTTAGTCCCGCCCAAATTGGATACAGGCCGCGCAACCAAGCAAACAGTTCTGCATTTTGAACCGATGGAATAGCCCTTGTCAGACTTTGGTACATGTAGTGGTGGGTGTTGATCAGGCCAGGAGTGACCAAATG
>CAIYNH010000570.1 GCA_903927495.1 uncultured beta proteobacterium | reverse complement strand
TTGTGCTGGCCCAATTCATGCCGCACGAATTCAAAAATGCTCTGCAAATGTGTCAAGCCAATGGATCCTCATTGCACCAGTCCTTACATCAAACCCTTGGTACCGATCATGCGGTTGTGGGTGCCATGCTGGTTGAAAAGTGGCGCTTTGCACCAGACTTGATCGAAACCATTCTGCATCAATATGACGTAGAAGCCAAAGATACAGCCGCCATTGCCTGCGTTTTTACCGCCAACCAGATCAGTAAGAAGTTGGGCTTTGGCTTTGGTGGCAACCCCTGTGTTCATGAGCTTCCCAAATCAGTCGCTCAGCGAATGGGGGGCTCGCTCGATGTCATCATTAACTCTTTGGGTAACCTCGACGCAGCGTTTGAGCAAGCCAAGGTATTTGCAACAATTTAGAGGCCGGCATGAAAGTCAAATTCTGGGGAGTCCGCGGATCAATTGCTTCGCCAGGTCCAAGCACCGTGCGCTATGGCGGCAACACCACCTGCATCGAAATTCGCACAGACAATAATGAGTTGATCATCCTGGATGCGGGAACTGGCATTTTTCCACTGTCGCAAACGCTGTTGTCTGAGTTACCCGTGACCGCCAATGTGCTGATAACGCATTCCCATTGGGATCACATTCAGGGCTTGCCGTTTTTTATACCCAACTTTATTTCTGGCAATACCCTGCGACTGCATGGTGCGTTTGATCCGGTCTCTGGCAAGGGTGTTGAACAAGTGATGGCTGTGCAACTGCAGTACAGCTACTTCCCAGTGCGAGAAGAAGAAATGAAAGCGCGCATTCAGTACATCACGCTGGCCCCGGAACAAAGTGTGCAGATAGGCTCTGCCACCATTACTCCCTTCCTGATGAACCATCCGGTGATCGACTTCGGCTACCGCATTGATGCCGATGGCAAATCTGTTTTTTTTACGGGTGACCATGAACCACTGATGAATATCTATGCGCCTGACGATGATGCCTACGCGGAGTACCAGGCTTTTGTGGATGAAAAATCGAACCACATTCAGCAGGCCATGAGGGGTGTTGACGTACTGATTGCTGACTGCTCCTACACTGAGGCTGAATATCCTGGCAAAAGAGGCTGGGGACACGGCACCTTTCACTCCTGCATCGATTACGCCAAAAAGGCCAATGCCAAGGTGCTGTTTTGCACTCACCATGAACCGACACGCAGCGACGATGCGCTGGAGGCAGCTTTTTCACAGGCCTTGGCTGAGCACCCTCGGCAGGCGGGCGACCCAGACTACCGTTTGGCCCGCGAAGGTGAGTGCTTTGAGTTTTGAGTGCTGATGCATGCGTCTGCTCAACACCTCGAAACCGCAGGCGCTCTACAGCGTGGCAAGCACGCGACTACTTGAGCAGCAAGCACAAAGAGACCTGCCTTTTCACACCTTGATGCAACGTGCGGGACTGGCAGTTGCCAAATTGGCGTTGGCAGTAGCGCCCCATGCCCAACTGATCTGGGTTGCGTGCGGACCAGGAAACAACGGTGGCGATGGCCTGGAGGCCGCCATGCACCTGAAGCGCTGGGGTAAACCCGTTGTTGTGACCTGGCTGGGCGTCACCGACCTGTTGCCCGCCGACGCTGCAATTTCCCTGCAGAATGCCAAAAATGCGGGTGTTGTATTTGCGGATGAGCCACCAGCATTTTTTGACTTGGTACTGGATGCCTTGCTGGGTATTGGAGCGCGAGAATGTGCACCAAAAAGCCGTATGGCCAGTTGGATTGATCTGATCAACTCGGCCGGTGCGCCCGTTCTGGCAGTGGCCTTGCCGACAGGCTTGCAGGCTGACACCGGGGCTGCAAGCCCAAAGTGCATCAAAGCCACCCATACATTAAGTTTGCTGACCCTCAAGCCCGGACTTTTCACTGCACAAGGACGCGACGCGGGAGGGACGATCTGGCATGATGACTTGGGCACGCTGCAAACACTGACCAACACGCTTGCCCTCAGGTCACCAGATGCCTGGCTGGCAGGGAAGCCGGAGCCCATGAAACGTGCTCACGACACCCATAAAGGCACTTTTGGCGATGTCGCCGTGATTGGTGCTGCCTCCGGCATGGTTGGGGCTGCTTTGTTGTCCGCCAATGCGGCCTTGCACAGTGGCGCTGGCAGGGTGTTTGTCAGCTTGCTGGATGGTGGGTCTTTGACCGTGGATACCACACAACCTGAATTCATGTTTCGCCCACCGGAGGCTTTGCCATTAGAAGATCTGACGGTGGTGTGCGGGTGTGGCGGCGGCACCGCCATCGCACCGCAACTGCCAAAGCTTTTGGCATCTTCCAGACCTATGGTGATTGATGCGGACGCACTCAATTCAATCGCATCGGATACTGCCTTGCAGGCCATGCTGGCGGCCCGTTTCAGTCGCTCTGCGAGCACCATTCTGACTCCGCACCCACTCGAAGCGGCTCGCCTGCTAGGCTGCAGTTCGGCACAGGTCCAGGCTGACCGACTCGCCAGCGCTCAGCAAATTGCCCAGCGATATAGCTGCACTGTGGTGCTGAAGGGTTCAGGCACCGTCATCGCTCAGCCCGGGAAAATTCCTGTGATCAACCCCACCGGGAACGCCCGACTTGCCACTGGGGGCACCGGTGATGTTCTGGCGGGCATGATCGGGGCGTACGTTGCGAGCGGGTTAAGCGAATTTGATGCTGCTTGGCAGGCTGTCTATCAACATGGCACCCTGGCCGAGCACTGGCCTGCAAGTTCAACCCTTAGTGCATCAGGACTGGCCCGAGTTTCAGGGACAAATCACGGGCCTTGAAAGCGGGCAGACCTTTACACTTCGAGCCATTCTTTGCGGATATAGCTGTCACGGCGAAGTTCTTCGGGCGTGCCGGTGAAAACAATACTGCCGTGCCCCATAACCGAACAGCGGTCCGAGATGTCCATGGCAATAGTCAATTTTTGCTCGATCAACAAGACCGAGATGCCGCGACTTTTTAGTATCTTCAGATATTGACCCACCAACTCGACAATTTTTGGAGCCAGACCTTCGGTGGGTTCATCGATGATGATCAACTCGGGGTCGCCCATCAGGGTACGGCACAAGGTGAGCATTTGCTGTTCGCCACCAGACATCACTCCGGCCAGCATGTTGTGACGCTCCTGAAGCCTGGGAAACATCTCGTACATGTCCTTTAATGTCCAGCGACCCGATTGACGTGTGCTTTTTTGTCCCAAAATCAGATTTTCTTCGACCGTCAGTTCAGGAAAAATGTCACGACTCTCAGGCACATAACCCAAGCCCAGATGCGCGATCTGAAATGTTTTTTTGCCAAGAATTTCCTGCCCTTTCCAAAGCAGCGATCCCTGTGCATCGACCATGCCCATTATGGCTTTGGCCGTGGTGGTGCGTCCTGAGCCGTTGCGACCCAGCAGGGCCACGATTTCGCCCGGACCGACCTCAAGCGAGACACCGTGCAAGACGTGGCTTTTTCCGTAAAAGGCGTGGAGTTTTTCAACTTTCAGCATGTTCAATGTCCCGCTTGTGCTTGCGCGACAACCGAACCCAGATAGGCCTCCTGCACGCGCTCGTTGGCGCGCACCGCCTCGGGTATATCAAAGGCCAATAACTCGCCGTAAACAACAACAGCTATTTTGTCTGCTAAACCAAACACCACGCCCATGTCGTGCTC
>CAIYNH010000569.1 GCA_903927495.1 uncultured beta proteobacterium | reverse complement strand
TTGTCGACCACTCGCCGAAGAACGAAAAAGTTCGACTTAAATTGGGTGATGCGTTTGATGTTACGGCCGACAAAAGGCAAACCGAGTTCAAAAAAATTTCGGGCAATGCCAAGTTCAACTATGCATTCGAGAGCGCCTATGAGATTGTCCTCAAGAATGCCAAGCAAGAGGCTGTTGTAGTTACCGTGCAAGAGCCGATGCCGGGAGACTGGCAGGTGCTCTCGGAGAACCAGTCGCACGTCAGAGAGAGTAGCAACTCTGCGGCTTGGAAAGTGCGCGTGCCACCCCATGGCAGCAGCACCTTGACGTATCGCGCGCTGGTGCGGTATTGACGGCAGGTTCTAACGTGTCTTTTTCCGGATGGAAAACATCTCCAACAGGCTATAAGTTGACGACATAATGGAGGCCTTTTTGTCAACTTACAAACCAATGACAGTAACTATGCGGGTTAGCAGTCGGGCTTTGACCATCGCTGCGAGTGCATGAAGCAGCAGATTTTTTTTCGCCACAAGAAGCTCATTGTCTCCATTGCCCTCGGGATTTGGGTTGTGGCTGGATTGTTCGTCTACATGCTGTCAGACCGCAGTGATTCGCTTTTTTCACCGAGCAAAGCAAAATTTCAATTCAGCCCCTACCTCGACTTGAATCTCGCTGTGGCGGGTGGGTTGCCGCTGGCCAACACTTTTTTTTCTGCGAACTCCAAATCGATCATCAATGTACCCCTGACTGAATCACTTAAGGGACTCCATTCCTTGACGCTGGCGTTTGCGACGGGTGAGTGTGGCAAGGAGCACTGGGGAGGGCTCAATGCCCAAAACCTGGCCACGGCCAACGTGATGGCACTCCAGCAAGCCAATATGGGGTACACAATTTCAACCGGTGGCTCGGGTGGTGCCTTCACTTGCAATAGCGCTGACGGCATGGAGGCGTTCATCACACGCTACAAATCCACGCATTTGCGGGGAATTGATTTCAACATCGAGGCCGATCAGTCAGAGACTGTGATTCAGAATCTGGTGCACCAGGTCGGCCATGCGATGTCGAACTATCCTGATCTTCGCTTTAGTTTTACCCTGGCCGCAGTGGCCTCCAATGACAGCAATAGCCTGAACCATACCGGGCAATTGGTAATGAAGGCTATTGCCGAGGAAAAGCTCAAGCACTACTTTATCAATCTGATGGTGATGAATTACGGTCAGGCCGAGCCGGGCAACTGTGTGGTCAGATCTGGTCAGTGTGACATGACAGCATCAGCCATCAGGGCGGTTAATAACCTGAACCGAAAATACCATATTCCCCTGGAACGTATCGAAGTCACACCCATGATTGGCATCAACGATGTCGCCACCAATGTGTTCACTTTGGAAGACGCACGAAAGCTATTGGAATTTGCCCGCACTTTCGGACTCGGTGGTTTGCATTTCTGGTCGCTGAATCGTGACACACCTTGCAGCCAAACATCTGCCGGTCTTTCGGCCACTTGTCATAGCCTGCCTGAAGCCCACAAACTGGCTTTCACGGAAATCTTTGCGAAACCCATTGAGCTTCCAAAACAATAGTGCCTTATGCAGTCCTGTCGTGCATTTTTACCGATTCAGGCCTTCTACCACAGTCTGAAAGTTCAAGCGCAAGCGGAGTTCTTTTTTCAAACGCGTGTTGTCCATGCGACGTGACTCACTCATAAAACTCAGCAGCATGGGTGCCAGTCGGGCTTGTGCCACGCTGCGTGGCAAGCGTGGCGGTCGTGGCAAACCATACAAATCTGCCGCAAAGTCAAAGTAATCACCCATCTTCAGGCAAGTGTCATCATTAACGTTGTACACCCGCTGTGGCTTGCCACGCCAAAGGGCAAGCGCGCAGGCACGCGCTAGATCGTCGGCGTGGATGTGGTTGGTGTA
>CAIYNH010000568.1 GCA_903927495.1 uncultured beta proteobacterium | reverse complement strand
GTACTCGGGTTAGCGCAAGCCGATGCCCAGGGCAACCTCAACGTCAGCAAGTTTGGCACCCGACTGGCGGGTGCCGGCGGCTTCATCAATATCAGCCAGAACGCAAAAAAAGTAGTATTTGTGGGCACGTTTACCACCGGAGACCTGCAGGTAAGCGTAACTAACGGCCGTTTGCAGATCATCAGCGAAGGCACCCAGCGCAAGTTTGTCAAGCAAGTCGAACACCGAACCTTCAGCGCCCGAGTGGCCCGGTCACGCGCTCAGCAGGTGCTGTATGTCACCGAGCGGTGTGTGCTGCGCCTGGCTGGCTCGCCTGAGCAACCTGAGTTGGAACTGATCGAACTGGCTGCCGGCATTGACCTGCAGCGTGACGTGCTGGCACAGATGGATTTCCAGCCACTCATCAGTCCCCAACTAAAGATCATGGATCCTGCGCTGTTTGCCACTGAACCGATCGGACTGCGTGAACGCCTGCTCGCCACCCCGTTGGCGCAGCGCCTTGAACTTGATGCGGAGCAAAAGCTGCTCTTTATCAACTTTGAGGGACTGTCGGTGGACTTCATGCAAGACGTGACCGACATTGAAACGCTGGTCACCCAACTACTCGAACCCTTGGGGCACCGGGTGGCCGTGGTGGTCAACTACGACAGCTTCAACATCCAGCCACCACTGCTAGACACCTACTCCAGCATGGTGCAGCGCCTAAAACGACGCTTTTACAGTCGAGTCACCCGGTACGGCACTGGCGGTTTTCTGAAAGCCAGACTGGAAGCCCGGGCGGATCGCACCTCAAGCCCAGAATAAGCATCAATTGCAATCAATTTCCAGCTTCAGAACCGCATAAGGAAATTGGTTTTCAGCCGTCAGGATTCGTTTACCATCCTCTGTTCTAAAAGAACACAACGACTGGAGATGCCATGTCAATGCTGCATCGCATTAATTTATCGCGCAAATTTCTTATCCTAGGGTTAATTGCCCTGCTCATGGTGATGCTGCCATCGGCTATGTACTTCAAACGGGCCTTCACCGATATTTCAGTGGCACAACTCGAGCTCAAGGGCAGTGGCCCGCTGGTAGCCATGAACAAGGTCATTCAACTGAGCCAGACCCACCGTGGAATGTCAGCCAGCATGCTCAGCGGCAATGAAACACTGGCAGCGAGACGTCCGGCCCTGCGCGATAACTTGAACAAGGCCATCAACACGGCAGATTCCGAGTTCACGGCAGCAGGGGTTTCACCCAAATTGCAATCCCGCTGGAATGAACTCAAACAAAAGTGGAACAACTTGGAGCAGAGCGTGGCAGGCCGTCAACTCAGCACTCCCGAGAGCACCAAGCTGCATACCCAACTCATCACCAGCCAATTGCAACTCAGTGAAGAATTGCTGGAAGAATTCGGCTTGAGCCAAGACCCTGATATTGACAGCTACGCGCTGATTCGGGCCACCATGTTAGACATGCCATGGTTGGCTGAAAACATGGGCATCATGCGCGCCATGGGCAGTGGCTTCCTAACAAAGGGGGCCTTGCCTGCTGAAGGGCGGGCCACACTACAAGCCATGCAGAAACGCGCCCGCGAGTTGCAGTCCAGCATGTTTCGCCAACTCAGACGCGCTACCGACATCAACCCCGGCATGAAAACCGCACTCGACATGAAGGCGCAAATCAGCAGCGCTGCCGTGGACAAAACCTTGTCCATGGCTGAACGGGAACTGATCAATGCCACAGACTTGAAACTGGCCGCCACCGACTACTTTGACGAGTTCACCCGCACTATTGACGGGCTGTTCGAGTTCAATGCCCTGGCCATGGAGACACTGCGAACTGATTTGTCAGCCGGCCTAGCTTCTGCCCATCAGGCCCAATACTTACTGTTGGGAACGCTGTTGGCCGGCCTGAGCGCCGCCTTGTGGCTGTCCCTGGCGTTCATTCGCAGCATTACCGTGCCCGTGAGTGAGGCGGTAGCAGTGGCGCAAGCGGTTGCCGATGGTGACTTAAGAATCCAGGTAACCGTGCGTGGTGACAATGAACTTGGGCAACTCATGCGAGCCTTGGTCAACATGCGCGACAACCTGGCACAAGTGGCGACGCAAGTCATGCGGGGTTCAGAAAGCGTGGCCACCGCCAGCGCTGAAATCGC
>CAIYNH010000567.1 GCA_903927495.1 uncultured beta proteobacterium | reverse complement strand
GGAACGAACCATGTCGTTGAGTGTGGACAGCACGTCCTCCAAAGGTGTCAAAGGGTCAAAACCATGCAATTGGTACAGGTCGATGTGGTCGAGCTGCAAGCGCTTGAGGCTGGCATCGAGCTGGTTCATGAGGTGGTAGCGCGACTGGCCCTGGCCATTGACGGCCTGATCATTCATGACACCAGTGGCTTTGGTGGCCACGACGATTTCGTCGCGCGGCAAGCCCAAGCTCTTAATGGTATTGCCAGTCAGCATTTCAGATTCGCCTTGCGAATACACATTGGCGGTGTCGATAAAGTTGACACCAGCATCAAATGCCATTTTTACCAATGCGGTAGCCGTGTCCTGACCTAGCGCACCCATGATTTTCCACCAGCCCTTTTCACCAAAAGTCATCGTTCCCAGGCACAGTTCAGAAACATACAGACCAGTTCGGCCCAGCACTCGATAACGCATTTCAATTCCTTAAAGATTGACCATGGGCATTCCCATGCGACAAAAGGCGGGAAATAAAAATCCTGCGCCAAATTTCAAATGCGCAGTTTTTGATCACTAAATGTCAATGTTGCCGGCCTGCAGAGCGTTGGTTTCGATGAATTCGCGCCGTGGCTCGACCTCATCACCCATGAGCATCGTGAACACACGATCGGCTTCAATGGCATCGTCAATCTGAACTCGCAGCAAAATGCGCACGGTCGGGTCCATGGTGGTTTCCCATAGTTGCGATGGGTTCATTTCACCCAGCCCTTTGTAACGTTGGCGGCTGGTGGCGTGCTCGGCTTGGGCTATGAGCCAGGCCATGGCTTCGCGGAAATCGCCAACTTTTTGCTCCTTCTGCCGCTCGCCTTCGCCCCGCATAACGCGGGCACCATCGCCGAGCAAATCTTTAAACGTCTTGGCAGCTTCGCTGAGAGCTGCGTAATCGGCACCGTGGACAAAGTCCTGGGTAATCACACTGCTCTTGACATTGCCATGCAGGCGACGGCTGATGCGCAAAATTGGTTTATCGGTGCGAACGTCAAATTCACCGGCTACTTCAGCATCAGGCAGCTTGGCTTGCAGGGCAGCGGCGCAGTGTTCAGCGTCCGGAACTGTATCCAGATTCAGGGCCACGCCGTCAGCCACCGAGCGTAAGGCTTCAGTGTCCATGAAATTGCGCAGTCGGGCTATCACGGTTTGCGCCTTTTGGTGTTTTCGGGCCAGTTCGGTCAGAACCTCACCGCTGAGCAGCGTGCTGTTGTCACCACCGGTTAACACTGAGGCATTGACCAAGGCCACACGCAACAAAAAGTTGTCCAGATCGCTGGGACCTTGCAGGTACAACTCTTCTTTGCCCGCCTTGACTTTGTACAACGGTGGTTGGGCGATATAAATGTGACCTCGCTCAACCAATTCGGGCATTTGGCGGTAGAAAAATGTAAGCAATAGCGTGCGGATGTGGGCACCGTCGACATCCGCATCAGTCATGATGATGATGCGGTGGTAACGCAGTTTGGCCACGTTGAAGTCGTCATTGCCGGTGGTGCCACCGGCCTTGCCGATGCCGGTGCCTAGCGCGGTGATCAGCGTCAAAATTTCGTTGCTGGTCAGCAGCTTTTCGTAACGC
>CAIYNH010000566.1 GCA_903927495.1 uncultured beta proteobacterium | reverse complement strand
TGCGGCAGCAGCCCGAGAAGCCAATGAAGGCGACAAGCGGGCTATTTTTGCCTCAGGCGTGTTGGGCCTGGACTATTACAAAATGCGCGAAGGCTTGGCCAAGGCTGGATTACGCTATATAGATTGAAGCACGTCACGCTTGCCTGACAAGCGCTGGAGCCCTATGGAGTCCGGAAAACTGGGGGCAAGATCAATCACACGATCGATGCGCAGCAGCATGTCACGGGCCTGCTGCAAACACTCCTGCAAGGCAGCCTGCGTGACCGAATCACCGTCATACTCACTCAGGTTGCGTTGTTTGCGCAAGCCGTCCAGCACACGCACCGTCGCCAGTTCAACCCCGAGCGTGTGCGCCAGGCTTGCGATGGCGGTTTGATGGTGACCCGGTTTGCTGGTTGCCGTGCGAAATCCATTCGGATGCAAGCCAATATCGGCCACGGTACGAATAGCGGTGTAGGCGCAGTCAAAGCGTGTCTCGGCACTGTTTTGCGTGCGCTCGGCATCACGCAAGCGCTGCCTGGCACTGGCCAGCATCCGTTGCACCAAGTCCGGCGAGAGCGGCACCGGATCAAGCAGCCCGATCTTGGCCAGATTCTGCAAGTTGGTCGAGGTCTCGTTGCATTCCAATTAAAAACAATTTGGGTTTGGACAAAACATCCAGCACGAAGGCCGATTTTGCTGTCAGTTTGGCTTGCCATTCATCGACCGAAAAAATCTTTGGGTTGATGTCTCGCTGCAAGCTGGTCTGGGCATCAAACACCAGGTTCACCACTTCGCCAAAGCTGACACTGCCGATGACCAATACATCGATATCGCTGGCTGCCGTTTCGCTGGCCTGAGCCACCGAGCCAAATACAAAAGCCAACCGAATGCGCTCGGCCGCAGGTGCCAGGGCCAGCGTCAACACGTCGGCCAAGCCGATGGTTTTGCGCAGCAGGGCGCTAAGCTCGGGGTACACCGGGTGCTGTGGGTTGGCGCAAAACTGAAGCTGATTGCCCACCCGGTGCTTTTCAAGCAAGCCGGCGCGTTGCAGACGATCAAGTTCCTTGTTCATCGTGCCAGCAACAGTGCCTGTCAGCCGAGCAATCTCTCGCACATGCAAGCGACGCTGGGGTTGCAGCAACAGCAAAGCCAGCGCCTTACCTCGGTAGTGCAGCGGGAAAAGCAAGTCTGACGCAGATTGTAATGTAGCTTTCATCGCTACGATTGTAGCTTTAAAAACTACGATGACGGTTCAATGGCTCGACTCAGGCGGCAGCGGTTTGCTTTGGCTTTGGCTTTGGCTTTGGCTTTGGCTTTGGCTTTGGCTTTGGCTTTGGCTTTGGCTTTGGCTTGACTTGACATTTCTATCCCCTTTTTTATCTTAATAACACAGCCCACCCGGATCAGTGTCGCCTGCCCATGTATCAGTATCGCAAAAATGACCTATGTCAATTCTGGCGAAATATCAAAAACAATAGCAGAAAACCCTAGATGGACGGTCGTTGCAGCACTCAAAAATTAGTCAAAGGCGTTGATGTTGGCACCATTTCTGCCAACAAGGTTTCGGGGGCAATGTCTTGTTCATTGGGCCAGGTGACCGCGCCAAACACAATGCCCACCCGGTTGAAATAATGCACGTTCTTGAGCTCTCGGAACACACCGTGATCCAGGTAAGGTTTGAGGTCAAAAACACCTTTGCGACCGTCCTCAACCTCTACATAAATCCGGAAGTCTGGCAGTGGTTTGACGAGTTTGGTATCCCAGTACATGGTGGTCTCAGAGGGGGCTGATTTTGTAAGGATTTTCGCCACTGATGGCCAGATCCCAATCGGCCATCAATTCATCGCGGTGCAATTCGATCCAGGCTTGAACCAGACGCAACTGTTTGCGAGGCAGTTCGCCCCCCAGAATCTCGCCATCCAGCAAAGCGATGGAGGCTTCGAATTCAGCGTATTTGGCATGAATATGCGGCAGATTGTGTTGCCTGTTGTCGATCAGATACATCCGGATGATGATCCCGTAGAACATGGAAATAATCGGCATGATGAAGTTTCTTTTCCTGACAACGTGTTGAAAGCTTTGGCTTGAGTACCTGTTGCGATCGAACCAACGAAGTGATTTTGCCAGTCTTCCGTCCTGTTTGGCGTTCGCAGAAAAAAACAGAGGCCAAAGCCCCTGTGATGAACTGCACCGATGTGCGTCAGGCGACAGCGCTTTGCTTTGGCTTGCGGCGGCTGGCAGCGCCCAGAACGCCCAGGCCGGCGAGCAGCATGGCGTAGGTTTCGGGTTCGGGGACGGCGGTGACGGTTACAGTTGGGCTGTTCATGTCGCTTTGAAGAACCAGATTGCCGTTAGACGATACATTGACCCAGTCAATGGTGCCGGTTCCTTTGAGCCCTATGTGCAATTGACCTATTTCTCCAACCTGGGATTGATAAGCAAACGATGCAATTGTTGCCCCGTCATAAAAAATGCTCATCGTGCCGTTTTGAGTCTGAACTCCAAAAGTATGCCAATTTTGCAAATCCTGAACCAATGTGCTTGCACCTGAAAATGAAGTTGTACCCGCTTGTGCCCCTGCATAACCAGCAGCCCATGCGCCATCCATCATTGCAACAATAGCATTTGTTTCTGGTGTTCTACCCCATCCGCCAACATAAACATCGTATGCGGGTGCACCTCCCTCGGCTGCGGGGTTTTTGATCCTCGCCTCCATTAAGAATGCATTTGCATCGATATGAATTGAACTTGGAAGTGGTAGCTCATAGTCTGTGTACCCCAACGGTGCAGTGGGTGCATGAGCAACTCCATTGCCTGAGAACACTACGTTTGGATCTAACAGAGTACGGCCAGCTCCTGCTGCATAAACTTGCCAATCAAGTGTTGGTGCAACTTGCGCTTGCGCAGCGCTAGAAATGAGCCCCAACCCCAATACAGCCGCTAAAATTTTTGACTTGACTTGACTTGACTTGACTTGACTTGACTTGACTTGACTTGACTTGACTTGACTTGACATTTCTATCCCCTGTTCTTTTCTGGGTGACACCGCCCGCCCGGATCAGCGTCGCTTGTCACTGTATCAGAATCGCAAAAATGACCTGCGTCAATTCTGGCTTGAATTGCAAAAACAATAGCTGTCAGCGCTCATTTTGCCTTGTTTAAAATTTGACCAGATTGGGTTGGCGGCACAGGGCACAGGCAACGGCTTGAAGCGCCCAGCAAGCCAACAGAACACCAGCATTCGGCACCTGTGGCTATCCTATTCCAGCATACCAGCTAGCCACTTATGCACATAGTCAAGGTTGAGATGATTGCTGACAATGCAGACAACCTAACTTTTGTCTTGCCACAAGCAACCCCATGAGCAAACCAACCTCAGGTGACTTCACCAAAACCCCCTGCTGGCTCGACTGGTACAGCGGCCCGGCCCAACCCAAATTCAAACTGCCCGCTGGCGCGGTCGATGCCCATTGCCACGTGTTTGGCCCAGGCGCTGAATTTCCGTACGCCCCCGAGCGCAAGTACACGCCCTGCGATGCCTCCAAGGACCAGCTGTATGCGTTGCGCGACCATTTGGGATTCGATAAAAACGTGGTCGTTCAAGCCACCTGCCACGGCGCTGATAACCGTGCCATGGTCGATGCCTTGCTGCATTCCAATGGCCGGGCACGCGGGGTGGCCACAGTCAAACGCAGCGTGTCGGACGCCGAGCTGCAAGCCATGCACACTGCTGGCGTGCGCGGTGTGCGTTTCAACTTTGTCAAACGGCTGGTGGACTTCACGCCCAAGGACGAGCTGTTGGAGATTGCTGAGCGCATCAAGCCGCTGGGTTGGCATGTGGTGATTTATTTCGAGGCGGTGGATTTGCCTGAGTTGTGGGATTTCTTTACCGCGCTGCCGACCACGGTGGTGGTCGATCACATGGGTCGCCCCGATGTCAGCAAGCCGGTCGATGGCCCCGAGTTTGAGCTGTTTGTGAAGTTCATGCGCTTGCACCCCAACGTGTGGAGCAAGGTCAGTTGCCCCGAGCGTCTGTCGATAGCCGGTCCCAAAGCCTTGAATGGTGAACAATATGCCTACCGCGATGTGATCCCCTTTGCACGGCGCATCGTCGAAGCATTCCCGGACCGAGTGCTCTGGGGCACCGACTGGCCACACCCCAACCTGAAAGACCACATGCCTGACGATGGCCTGCTGGTCGATTTCATCCCGCACATTGCCGTTACACCTGAACTTCAGCAGAAATTGCTGGTGGATAACCCCACCCGTTTGTACTGGAATTGATAGCGGCTTGTGCTCGTCCTTATTGCGCTAGACCCACTTTTACTTCAAACTTATGGCACTTGATAAACCTTATTTGGACGTTCCAGGCACCACCATTTTTGATGCCGAGCAAAGTCGCAAAGGCTACCACCTGAACCAGTTTTGCATGTCGCTGATGCAGGCCACCAACCGTGAGCGATTCAAGACCAATGAGCGCGCCTATCTGGACGAATGGCCGATGACCGAGGAGCAAAAGCAAGGTGTTTTGGCACGCGACCTCAACCGCTGCATCAGCCTGGGCGGCAATATCTACTTTTTGGCCAAGATCGGAGCCACGGATGGCAAGAGTTTCCAGCAAATGGCCGGTAGCATGACCGGCATGACCGAAGACGAATACCGCAACATGATGATCAATGGGGGTCGCTCGGTCGAAGGCAATCGGGTGGTCGGTGAAGACGGTGACGCCCAAGCCCACCGCCAGCCGCAAGGCCAAGCCGGTTTATTGATGCAGAAAGTGAGCGCTTGAGCATGGCCCGCATTACCGCCAGTGTTTTTACCTCCCACGTGCCCGCCATTGGCGCGGCCATTGATTTGGGCAAGACGACTGAGCCCTATTGGCAGCCGGTGTTCAAGGGTTACGAATTTTCCAAACAGTGGATGAAAGACAACCCGCCGGATGTGATTTTTCTGGTCTACAACGACCACGCCACTGCCTTCAGTCTGGACATGATTCCGACCTTTGCCATTGGCACAGCCGCGCAGTTTTTGCCCGCCGACGAAGGTTGGGGGCCGCGCCCGGTGCCGGTGGTGCAAGGGCACCCGGAGCTGGCCGCGCACATTGCCCAATCCGTCATTCAGCAGGATTTTGACTTGACCATCGTCAACAAGATGCCGGTTGACCATGGCCTGACGGTGCCGCTGTCTTTGATGTGTGGACAACCCCAGGCTTGGCCCTGCCCGGTGATTCCGTTTGCCGTTAACGTGGTTCAGTACCCGGTGCCCAGTGGCCAGCGCTGCTTCAATCTGGGTAAGGCGATTGCCAAGGCGGTGGAGAGCTTTGATGATGATCTGAACGTTCACATTTGGGGCACGGGCGGCATGAGTCACCAGTTGCAGGGGCCACGCGCGGGACTGATCAACCACGCCTGGGATAACGCCTGGCTAGATCAACTGATCGCCAACCCTCAAGCCTGCGCCAGTACTCCGCACATCGACTATGTACGCGAAGCGGGCAGTGAAGGCATCGAACTTGTAATGTGGCTGATCGCCCGTGGTGCTATGAAAGATGTAGCTTCTCACGCAGGATCAGTCTGCGTGAAACACCGTTTTTATCATGTGCCAGCGAGCAACACCGCCGTTGGGCATCTGATATTGCAGGATGCGTAGCCACTGCAAAATGCGGCGCACGGTGGTGTGCTGGGTGTGCAGGGTATCTGACTGCGCTCATGTCCCCCGGTTCGGGCTGCGCCCTAACCTTCTCCTTGACTTCGCTGCGCCAGACACCCTGCACACCCAGCTAATTAATTTACCAAGGAAACATTTATGAAATCTATCAAAGTTGCACTCGCTGGGGCCGGTGCTTTCGGCATCAAGCACCTCGACGGTATCAAAAACATCGACGGTGTCGAAGTCGTCTCGCTGGTCAGCCGCGAGCTGGACAAGACCCGCGAGATTGCTGCCAAGTACGGCATTGGCCACGTCAGCACAGATTTGGCAGACAGCCTGACGATGCCAGAAGTTGATGCGGTGATTTTGTGCACACCCACCCAAATGCACGCGTCCCAAACCTTGGCCTGTCTCAAGGCAGGCAAGCATGTGCAGGTGGAAATTCCGCTGTGCGACGTGCTGGCCGATGGCGAAGAGGTGACGCAGCTGGCACAAAAATCCAGTCTGGTGGCGATGTGCGGCCATACCCGGCGCTTTAACCCCAGCCACCAGTACGTTCACCAGCAAATTGTGGGCGGTAAATTCAACATCCAGCAAATGGATGTGCAGACCTACTTTTTTCGGCGCAGCAACATGAATGCGCTGGGTCAGGCTCGCAGTTGGACGGATCACTTGCTTTGGCACCACGCGGCACACACTGTGGATTTGTTTGCTTACCAATGCGGCTCCCCAGTCGTTAAAGCCAATGCCGTACAGGGCCCGATTCACCCCACGCTGGGGATTGCCATGGACATGTCGATCCAACTCAAGGCGGCCAATGGAGCCATCTGTACCCTGAGTTTGAGCTTCAACAACGATGGTCCCTTGGGCACGTATTTCCGCTACATTGGTGACAGTGCCACCTACTTGGCCCGCTACGACGACCTGTTTAACGGCAAGGATGAAAAGATTGA
>CAIYNH010000565.1 GCA_903927495.1 uncultured beta proteobacterium | reverse complement strand
GGTATTACAGCTCGCATGCCAAGCCTTTTCCAGTCAAAGTTGAAACCTTGCACCGCCTGTGTGGCAGTCAAAATTTAGCCATCAAAGGGTTCAAGCAGGACCTGAAGTCAGCCCTGGAAAGACTGGAAGAAGTCACCCACTGGACCTGGAAAATCGATGATTCAGACTTGGTACATCTATCAAAAGTTCCAACTGCAAGTCAATCAAGGCACCTGCTCAAGCGTGGTCGATTTCGCGGATTGCCGTGAAACAGAACCCCAAATCAAACGACAGTAACCCAGTTGTCCAGCTGCAAGCCAGGCACCTTGGCAAACTCGCGGGTGTTGTTGGTGACCAGCAGGGCCTGTTGGCTCAGAGCGTGAGCGGCGATCATTGTGTCTGGAGAGCCGACGGGGGTGCGCACCACGGCGTTCCGGGTCAGCCCGATGCAGGGGAAGTTTTGAACGCCGCAGATTAGAGATAGATTAAAGACAGATTAGCTGCTTTTTGCACCACCCCCAAGCCATTGATTTTCCTTGAGATTTTGACAATTTTTACTTTGTAGCGGTATGTGCTATGCCGTGCGCCGGTACATGCTATGCCGTGGTTTGGTATGCGCTATGCCGTGCCGGTATGTCCTATGCCGTGTTCGCCGGTATGTGCTATGCCGTGGTTTTGTGGATAACTTTTGCCGTCCGGCTGCTGGCCTCTCACTCCGCCGGACCCAAGTAGTTGAGCCTTATGGCACGGGAGCGAGACGCGTCGATTTGTTCATTTGCAGTCCAGCGGTATCAAGCACCAGCCAAACAGGCCGGTGTCTTTTTTCCAACTGGAGTAGATCGTGCACTTCCAAACAACCAAGCCTACCAAATCACTCAAAAAGCTGGTCACGCCTGTCATCTCGGGCATGGCCGCACTGGTATCCCAGGTGGCCCACGCTGGCCCAGCCCTGCCCTGGGACGGCCCGATCACCACGGTGGTCAACAACCTGACTGGGCCGGTGGCCACCGGCATTTCGACCGTGGCCTTCCTGGCAGCAGGTGCAGCGCTGATTTTTGGCGGTGACGACCTGGGTGGCATTGCAAAGAAGTTGTTGTACGTGGTGCTCGGCGTGGCGCTAATCGTTTTTGGCGCCAACTTCCTGAGCATGATCGGCCTGGTCAACAGCGGTGCGTTGATCTGACGGTCCGTCGTTTCTGATCGCAAATCGTGGCTGACCAAAATTCAGACAACGGCGCCGATTTTTCAGTGCCGCTGCATCAATCCATGCTCAGACCCATGCTGCTGCTCGGTGCTGAGCGCGAACTGATCCTGGCACTGGGAATCGTGGCTGGCGTATTTATTGTTTCGCTGTTTCAACTCTGGGCAGCCATTTTTGGCCTGGTTTTGTGGGCCGTCGGCGCCTGGGTGTTGACCCGTGCAGCCAGTTTTGATCCCCAACTCTCCAAGACGTTCGGGTGTAGTTTGCGCTACCGCAAGCTTTACAAGAGCGCGGCAACACCGTTTGCCTCGCCCCGCACCTTTGGAGACTGACCATG
>CAIYNH010000564.1 GCA_903927495.1 uncultured beta proteobacterium | reverse complement strand
GACGTTGAGGTTGCCCTGGGCATCGGCTTGCGCTAACCCGAGTACTGCAACATCGAGCCCACCGCCGTCGTAAAAATCAAACTGGTTAGGTTGATCAATCACCGCTTGAGCGTTGACGGCTGCGCCAAAACTCAGGCCTCCAGCCGGAATGCCACCAATGACACCAGGCTCAGCGGTCAGCGTCAGCAGGTCAAAGACCTTTTCTTCGGCGACAACTGCGGCTACACCTTCGGGCATGCCAATGCCCAGGTTGATCACGCTGTTGGGTCTGAGTTCGAGTGCCGCACGCCGGGCGATTAGTTTGCGCTCGCTGAGCGGCATGGGTGCGAGCATATCCATGGGGACCCTAATTTCACCGGAATAGGCCGGGTTGTAGGGTTCAGAGAACGTCTGCATGTGGTGCGCCGGGTTGGTGGCGATAACCACAGCGTCCACCAGCACACCTGGCACCTTGACGCTGCGCGGATGCAAGGTATTGCGCTCGGCCAGGCGTTCGACCTGGGCAATCACAATGCCGCCGCTGTTGCGTGCGGCCATGGCGATGGCCAGGGCTTCAAGCGTGAGTGCCTCACGCTCCATGCTCAAGTTGCCGTCCGGATCGGCCGTGGTGGCGCGAATGATGCCGACGTGAATCGGAAAAGCCTTGTAAAAGAGATAGTCTTTGCCATCAATCGTCATGCGGCGCACGAGGTCTTGGGTGGTGCATGCGTTGATTTTTCCGCCACCGTGAATCGGATCAACAAAGGTGTCGAGCCCGACATGCGTCAAGGTGCCAGGTTTCCCAGCGGCGATGTCGCGAAACAGATGGGTGATGACCCCTTGCGGCAGGTTATAGGCTTCAATGTCGTTGTTAATGGCGAGCTGTTGCAATGCAGGCACCAGCCCCCAGTGCCCCCCGATGACACGCCGCACCAGCCCTTTGTGGCCAAAATGATTCAGCCCGCGGGTCTGCCCGTCGCCCTGGCCAGCGGCATAGGTCAGTGTCAGGTTTTGCGGTGCACCCTGTCCGGTTTCCTGTTGCATTTGCAAAAAACGTGCTTCCAGTGCAACGGCGATCTCTTCGGCAAACCCGATACCGATAAAACCGCCGGTAGCGACGGTGTCACCATCGTGAATGAGGCGCACGGCCTCGGCGGCGGTGACCACCTTGTTGCGCCGTGCGCCGGTAGGATGCAGATCGTCGAGTCGGGTGTGCACGGCTGTCTCCTAAAAAAAATCTACATCCTCGGAGTTGTCAACCTGTGCCTCCAATTCGCCAGCGCTAACCAGCGTGGTGTAGCTGCAGACCTGATTGCGGCCGTGACCTTTGGCGTAATACACGGCTTTGTCGGCGCGATCAAATGCACCACTTGGGGTATCGTTGTCGCGCAGTGGGGTAAAACCAATGCTGATGGTGATATGACCGACCTGGGGGAAGTCGTGAGCGGCAATTTGAGTACGGAAACGCTCCAATGCACCCGTCGCAGCCGCATGGTCAGCGCAGCGCATCAAAATCACAAACTCTTCGCCACCAAAGCGGTACAACTGGTCGAGAAAACGGAAGCTGGTACGCATGTGGCGCGCCAGCAACAGCAGCACCTCGTCGCCGATCAGGTGACCATAGTTGTCATTGACGCTTTTGAAGTGGTCAATATCAATCATTGCCAACCAGTAGTTGGCTTGTTCTGACTGACCACGCCGCTCGGTTTGCCCCTCTTCGACTGGCGCCTCCTGGGCTTGCGCTGCACGCCAAAAAGCACTGTCAAAGGTCTTGCGGTTGAGCAACTCGGTGAGGGTGTCTTTTTCGCCATAGTCGAGCAGCGACTGCAAGTTTTCATACAGCCGCAGCACACTGTCAACCTTGGCTTCGATGTCCGGCGAGAGCGCTGTTTCGGACTCGACCTCCAGCAGGCTGCAGACGTTGGCCTCGGTGTTGATGGGAAACAAGGTGAGGTATGGCCCCGTGCCGTGGCGCACCACGGCCTCGGTCACGATACAGGCTTCACGTTGGAGATGCTCGCTCAAGCATGGCAAGTGGCTCAAATCCAGCCAAACGTGGTCACGTCTGGGCTCAGTTTGTCCGGCTGTCAAACTGGCCAGTGTGAGCCAGTGCTGGTCATTGAGCGGCCCTACCGCGCGCAGCAACCTGACTGTGGAAAAGCGCCACAACTGAGTGTTCAGCATCAGCCTGCTTAGGGCAAAGTCCATCGACTGGCGGTCACGCAGACCACTTAAACGAGAGATGTCGTTGAGCAGGGTGTTCATGGTGTCAAGTCTAAACCCGTCTGCGGTTATGTTACAAAATTCGTGCGAGATAGCGTCCGGTATGGCTGGCCCGGTTTGCAGCTATGGTTTCAGGCGTTCCGACTCCCACGACCGTGCCACCACCGCTGCCACCTTCAGGGCCCATGTCAATCAACCAGTCAGCGGTTTTGATGACATCCAGGTTGTGCTCGATGACCACGATGGTGTTGCCCGCATCGCGCAATTGGTGCAGCACTTTGAGCAGCAGGTTGATGTCGGCAAAGTGCAGACCGGTGGTCGGTTCGTCCAGAATGTAGAGGGTTCGACCGGTGTCGCGCTTGCTCAGTTCAAGAGCCAGTTTGACGCGCTGGGCTTCGCCGCCCGATAAGGTGGTGGCCGACTGTCCCAGGCGGATATAGCTCAAACCCACGTCCAGCAGAGTGTGCAGCTTACGTTCAATACTGGGCACAGCCTTGAAAAACTCATGCGCCGCTTCGACTGTGAAATCAAGAATTTGGGCAATGTTTTTGCCCTTGTAAAGTACTTCGAGCGTTTCACGGTTATAGCGCTTGCCAAGGCAGACATCGCAAGGCACATAGACATCGGGCAAAAAATGCATCTCAACCTTGACTACGCCGTCGCCCTCGCAGGCTTCGCAGCGACCGCCAGCGACATTAAAACTAAAGCGCCCTGGACCATAGCCGCGCTCCCGCGCCGTGGGTACTTCAGCCATCAGCTCTCGGATGGGGGTGAAAAGTCCGGTGTAGGTGGCCGGGTTGGAGCGTGGCGTGCGACCAATCGGGGACTGATCGACGTTGATGACTTTGTCGAAATGTTCCATGCCTTCAATCGCCTCGTGGGCGGCGGCCTCATCATGGGCGCGGTAGAGTTGGCGTGCGACAGCTTTGTAAAGCGTGTCGTTGACCAAGGTTGATTTCCCCGAGCCCGAAACGCCAGTGACGCAGGTGAACAGCCCTACCGGAAAATCCACGCTGACCTGTTGCAAATTGTTGCCACTGGCACCAATCAGCCGGATCGCCTGCAGTTCGCCTTGGGTGGCGAGATGGTTCGCATGACGCTGCGCCCAGGCTTGCGCGGCTTTGCTGGTGGCCGCTTTGTTGGGCGACTTTTTTTCGGGTGCAACCGGCGTGACCGTCGGCAGCCAGGCTGTGCGGTGCTGAGGAATGGCAATCTTGAGGGTGTGTGCTAGGTATTGGCCGGTGAGCGAGGCCGCACTGGTCTTGACCTGCTCAAAGTTGCCTTGCGCCATGATGCGCCCACCGTGCACGCCGGCACCGGGGCCCAGGTCGATAATGTGATCGGCCGCGCGCATCATGTCTTCGTCATGTTCTACCACCAGCACGCTGTTGCCAATGTCACGAAGGTGTTTCAGGGTTTCGATAAGGCGGTCGTTGTCGCGCTGGTGTAATCCTATGCTGGGTTCATCAAGTACATACATGACGCCAGTCAGTCCAGAGCCAATCTGGCTGGCCAGGCGTATGCGCTGCGATTCACCGCCGCTCAAGGTTTCAGCACTGCGGTCCAGGCTCAGATAGTTCAGGCCGACATCGTTGAGAAACTTCAGGCGCAGGCTGATCTCGCGCACCACCTTGGCGGCAATTTCACCCTTGGCTCCGCGCATTTGCAGTGTGCTGAAGTAGTTATAGCTCTCGGCCAGCGTGCTGTGACTGAGCTCAAAAATTGCTCGGGCCTGCGTGCCCTCGCCGATTTTTACGTGCCGCGCCTCGCGTTTGAGGCGGGTGCCAGCGCAGTCGGTGCAGGCTTGGGTGCTGCGGTAACGGGCCAAATCTTCGCGCACCATGGCCGAGTCAGTCTCGCGGTAGCGCCGCTGCATGTTGTTGAGAATGCCCTCGAAAGGGTGTTTCTTGCTGATTTGTTTGCCTTGTGAGGCTCCTGAATCCATCGTGTAATGAAATTTGATGTTTTCCTCGCCTGAGCCAAATAGCAGCACCTGTTGCACCTTGGACGGCAGGGACTCATAGGCTTGTTCGATGTCAAATTTGTAGTGCGCAGCGAGGCTCTCGAGCATGGCGAAGTAGTATCCATTGCGCCGATCCCAGCTTTTGATGGCGCCACTGGCCAGGCTTAACGTCGGAAAAGCGACCACCCGAGCGGGATCAAAAAACTCTTGCATGCCGAGACCGTCACAGCTTGGGCAGGCCCCGACGGGAG
The DNA here is from genome assembly GCA_903927495.1 of uncultured beta proteobacterium. Lineage (GTDB taxonomy): Bacteria > Pseudomonadota > Gammaproteobacteria > Burkholderiales > Burkholderiaceae_C > Rhodoferax. The sequence goes on along the minus strand of CAIYNH010000564.1, from coordinate 943 downwards.
AATTGAATGAGAACAGGCGGGGCTCCAACTCAGCAATCGAGTAGCTGCAAACGGGGCAGGAAAATTTAGCGTTGAATAGGTGCTCTTTTGGCTTGTTTTGTACGTCAGTATTGCGTGAGGCACTATCAATTTCGATGGCAATGGCACGCCCATTTGCGAGCCGCAGGGCAGCCTCAAAACTCTCGGCAAGACGCTGTTTGAGGTTGTCAAAGTCACTTCGATCGGAGCCGGGCTCAGTCTCTGGATGGCGCACCTTGATGCGGTCGATGACCACGTCGATGTCGTGCTTTTCGGTTTTCTTCAGAATGGGAAGTTGCTCCGACTCAAAAGTCTGCCCGTTGACCCGAAAACGCACATAGCCTTGCGCCTGCATGTCTGCAAACACATCCAGAAACTCGCCTTTTTTCTCGCGCGCCAGCGGTGCCAGAATCATCAACCGGGTGTCTGCAGGCAGTGCCAGCACGCTATCGACCATCTGGCTCACCGTCTGAGATTGCAGCGGCAGATCGTGATCCGGGCAGAACGGCGTGCCAGCGCGGGCAAACAGCAGGCGCAGGTAATCATGAATCTCAGTCACTGTCCCGACAGTCGATCGGGGGTTGTGGCTGGTGGCTTTTTGCTCGATTGATATGGCCGGGCTGAGGCCTTCGATTAGATCGACATCGGGCTTGTCCATCAGTTGCAGAAACTGCCGAGCGTAGGTGGAAAGGCTTTCCACATAACGGCGCTGGCCCTCCGCATACAGCGTGTCAAAGGCCAGGCTCGACTTGCCAGAACCGCTCAACCCGGTGATGACCACCAGTTGATTGCGTGGAATGTCCAGATCAATGTTCTTCAGGTTGTGGGTGCGCGCACCACGAATGCTGATGGTTTGCTGCTGCAAGGCGCGGGCGAGGTATTTGCCCACGTTTTGTGGGTCTGCTTCTAAAAGTGTGTCCAAAAT
>CAIYNH010000563.1 GCA_903927495.1 uncultured beta proteobacterium | reverse complement strand
TATGCAAAAGGGTTTTACCCTGATCGAATTGATGATCGTCGTGGCGATTATTGGTATTTTGGCTGCCGTGGCTTTGCCGGCTTATCAGGATTACACCGTGCGTGCGAAGGTATCTGAAGTGATTTTGGCCGCATCTGCTGCTAAGGTTACCGTTTCCGAGTGGGCAGCAGCAAATAGTGCAATGCCAAATACTGCCAGCCTCACAATTGACTCCATGTCTTCCAAGTATGTTTCCGGCACCGCGTACACCACGGGTGTCATCACGGCCACTGCAAGAGGCGACTCCGCAATTACTGGCAGCACCATCACCATGACCGGAACCTATGGTTCGAATGGCCAGGTCGCTTGGGTGTGCTCAGGTACCATTTTGGCAAAGTACCTGCCGGCTTCTTGCAAATAAGAACTTTGACCCGGTCAGTTCAACCCCCTTTATGGGGGTTTTTTTTTGACCACAACGAAAACCCTATTCATCCGGCCGCACGATCGTGAAAATTGCCAGCGTCGCAAACACAAACTGGAGCGTTTCGGTTGTCGCTGGTTTGCTGCGAAGCTTGTCATGGGCTGATTTCTGGGCCATATTTCTCGCCATGGGATGGCTTCTGCCAAATCATTACTACCCATGGATCGCGTTTCACACGGACGCCTGGATTGCCTGGATGTTTGCGCTGGCAAGTGCAGCGGTGATTGCTGCTTTCCGTGGTCGCGTAGCGTGGACTCCGTTGACGCTCGTTGCCGCTCTGGTGGTGCCCATACCGCTGCTTCAGTACGGCTTTGGGTTGATTTATTTCTCGGGCCAAGCTTGGACGAGTACGGCCTATCTGCTTGGTTTTTTCCTGAGTTTACAAGTGGGTGCGCGGTGGGAGGCAAATCGCCCCGAGCAAGTCATCGATGCGCTGTGTTTGGCCATTGGTTTGGCAGCAATTGTGTCCGTCGGCATGCAGTTGTACCAATGGACCGGGCTCAGTGGTCTGGACATTTGGATTGTCCCGCTTTGGGACGGGCGACCTTTTGGCAATCTTATTCAACCCAACCAAATGGCAACTTTTTTGTTATTGGGTTTATTGGCCATTTCCTGGTTTGCTTTTCAACAAAAAATCGGCCGTGGGGTCGCTGTCTTTGTGGCGGCCTACCTCTTGCTGGGGGTGGCGTTGACCCAGTCGCGAACCGCCATTGCTGCCATTTTTTTTGTTTGTGCTGCGGCCTGGTATTGGCGTGCCCTTTGGTACTCAAGGAACGCGTTGTGGATTGGGCTGGGATTACTCACCTTTTTCACAGCCTGTTTGCTGGGGGTACGACCTCTCACCGAAGCCATGCTGCTTGATACCCCCTTTGATGCGGTAAGCCTTGCAAGTGCAGGAATCCGGCGGGAAGGTTATTCCATGTTTTTCGAAGCCATTCTCCAGCGACCGATGTGGGGCTATGGTTGGACGACGCTGGCACCGGTCCATTTAGCGCTGGCAGAGCATCATATGAATTTTTACAGCGTATTCCAACAGTCACACAACATCTTCATGGACTTGATGCTATGGGCAGGTATTCCCATTGGCGCTTTGCTCAGTCTAATTTTGGCGGTTTGGTTTTTGCGTCAAGTCCGCCGAGTGACGCAAATCAAGAACGCAGTGTTGGTATTGTTTGTAGGCGTGGTCTGGTGGCATGCGATGCTGGAGTTCCCGCTCCACTATGCGTACATGCTTCTGCCTACGGGTCTGGTTATGG
>CAIYNH010000562.1 GCA_903927495.1 uncultured beta proteobacterium | reverse complement strand
GGTCACAGGTAATCCCTTTAAATTTTATTCCTTTATATTTACCGCAATTACATTCCCAATCACGCACCGGCCCGAATATTTTTTCACAAAACAATCCGTCTTTTTCCGGCTTAAGCGTGCGGTAATTAATGGTTTCAGCTTTTTTGACATCGACTTCAGCTTTTTTGGCTTCAGCCTGGGCTTTTTTGGTTTGCACAGCAGCTTGTTTTTCTTCAGCCGCTACTTTGGCTGCCGGGGTCTTGGCGGCTTTGACGTCTGCATCCGCTTTGCGTGCTTCGGCTTCTACTTTGTCCACTTCGCCTTCAGCGCGTTTGACTTCAGCCACCGCTTTGCGTGATTCGGCACGTACTTTGGCTTGGGGGGCAGCGGTGGTTTTGACTTCGGCCTCGGCAGAGCGCAACTCGGATTCGGCTTCGCGGATCTTGGCGTCAGCGCGTTTTTCATCAGCCTCGTTGGATTTGGCTTGGGCGTGGTCGCTGGCTGCGGCTTTTTCTGCCGGCGTGCGGGCTTGTTGGGCCACGTCTGCTGCTTTTTGGGCTTCGTCGTCGGCCTTGCGGGCTTCAACCCGGGCGACTACCACTTCTTTGAAGGTTATGGTGGGCAATACCGCAGAGGTTGTGAGGTAGGTGATGTTGCTGTTAGTTGCTGCTGTGGTGCTGACTGCGGCTGTAGTGGTGCTGCTCTGGGTGGTGGTGTTGGTGGCCACTGTGCACAGCACTGGGTTGCTCACGCAGATGTCGCTCTTGGTTTTGGCTTCAGTGATGGTGATGCCTTCGCCGGCACTGAGCAGGCTGTTGCCGCTCTGCGTGATGCTGTTGGCACTGAGTGCTATTTTGCCCAGGGTGCGGATGCTGGAGTCGTTGTTGAGTGAGATGACACCGGCTGCCTTGATGCTGATGGTGCCTGCTGCTGGTGCACTGGCGGGTGTGCCTATGCGGGTGCCTACGCCTGCGGCTGTGCCAGGGTTCATGGTGAAGTTGCCGCCGACGTCGATAGTCAGTTCTGTCGTCTTGCCGCCAACAAAGCCACTGCCAATGCTGGCGCCGCTAGCCGTTACGCTGCCGCCGGTCATGGTCAGGTCGCCACTGACTTTGAGTGTGAGGTTAGTGGCTGTGCCATTGACGCCGCCGCGCCCGCCCATGCCAGCACCACCGCCGGTGGTGGTACCAGAGCTGGAGCCACCACCATTAAGTGCCAGGTTGCCATTGACGGTGATGTCTTGTGTACCGGCTTGCATATAAGCCGAGTTGGTCAGGCCACCGGCACCGGCGGTGAAGCTCATGGCGCTGGATCGAATGGTTTGCGTGCCCAGGTCAGCGTAGATGCCTGCGGCATTGCCTTCGCCATCAATGCCGCCAGTGGCTCCACCGGTGAGGGTGATGCTGGGCAAACCGCTGATGGTTTGACTGCCAGCCAGGGCCCGAATAAAGGCTTGATTGCCACCACCCACCGTGCCACCGTTCATCACAATGGCGCCGCCCGAGGTGAAGTTGATGACCTGCGATGTGCCGCTGGATTTGATGTCACCATTGCTGCCCGCTGTGGCCGCTACGGCTGGCGTGGTTGCTGTGGCGGCTTGAGCTGGCGTGGTGTCGGTGCTGGAGCCACCTCGGATATCGATCTTTCCACCGCCATTGACGGTAATGGTTTGCGTTGCAGTCGCGCTACTTTGGTAAATACCGGCATGGTTGCTGACCACCCCGGCACCACCAATCAGTGCAATACCATTAGCACCGACCGAGATGTTCTGGTTACCTTTAGCCGAGACAGCGGTCTCATTGGCGGTACCACCTGCACCACCAGCCAGCGACAAGTTAGATGCGGCGATGTCTTGGGCTGCGGTGCTAATGATGTACGCCCCATTGCCTTCGCCCACTATGCCACCGCTGGCACCACCGGTCAGGGTAATGCTGGGCAAGCCAGTGATGGTTTGTGAGCCATTGAGGGTGTAGATTTCAGCAAAAGCTCGGCTGCCGACCGTGCCACCCGTGAGGTTGATGGCCCCGCCTGCTGTGAAATTGATGGTTTGCGAATCACCATCGCCTTCGATGACGGCACGGCTTCCGTGACCGGATCCGCCTACATTGCTCAAGGCTGACGAGCCACCTTTGAGCACAAGCGAGCCGCCGTTGGTGATGTTGATGGTCTGGCTGGTGCCAGCCAGTCCAGTTTGAGCAATCAAAGCGGCGTTGTCGGTATCCGCGCCCGTGCCACTGCCAGCCGTCATGGTCAGGCCACCCGCGCCTACGGTGATATTTTGGGTGCCCAAACTGGCGATTTTGACGAAATTGCCTTCGCCCACGACACCCCCGCTGGCACCACCTGTGAGAGTGATGCTTTGCGGACCGGTGATGGTTTGTGTGCCGTTGGCTGCATAGATGCCGGCATTGTTGTAACTGCCGACCGTGCCACCGGTAATGTCAATCAAGCCACCCGCGCTGAAATCAATCACCTGTGAACTGCCATCAGCTCGGATAAAAGCAAAACTGTTATTGCTGTTGCTAACCACATTTTTAGCCTGACTGGAGCCGCCTTGCAGCTTGATTTGCCCGCTGCCACTGACGTGAATGGTTTGGCTGGTTCCGGTTAAACCTGACTGCCAGAGTGATGCATAGTTTCTAAGGTCTGTGGGTCCACCCGAACCGCCAATCAAGTTCAAACCACCGCTGCCCACCGATATGGTTTGATTGCCTGTTGAACTGATCTGTGCGTAGTT
>CAIYNH010000561.1 GCA_903927495.1 uncultured beta proteobacterium | reverse complement strand
TGGTTGGCAACGGCGCGCAAACCCAGTTTGATGTTTTTCCAGCCACCTATGCCCAATACAGTCAGGACGGATCGCTGATCGCCCCAACGGCACCCCAAACCAATCCCCTGAGCGGTGTCATCACCAACTTGAGAGCGCAGGACTGGAGTGCAACGCCGGTTTCCAACATCGTGGAGAGCAAGGTTCAAAGCCCCAGCAACTACGTTGTCAGATTTTCCGATTGCGCACAGATTTATTTGTGTATCAATCCGCAGCCTTCGGGAGTCGGCATCGCTGCGGCAGCCGGTCTGGGTGTTGACGATGTCCTGATCAACCCAACTACCTCGGGTTGGGTGGGGGGCGTGGAATCCATTGCTGCTGCAAAATACATAGCGACTTACGCTTTGGGCGCAGCCACTGCACCGGTTTACACCCAAAATGCTTATTTGATGGCGGATGTTCCGCTGGCACCGGTTCAGACCCAGTTCCCGGCACTCGATACGGCACCAACCCTGGCGCTCATTCAGACTCCTGGCAAATTGTTATGGTCAAAGTGGGCCAGCGCCAATCCCCAGATGAAAATCAAAAATGTCAGGCTGATTGCCTATCCGGCCGGTGCTGGGTCGGTGGCCCATGACTTCCCGATGCCATTGTTGGGAGCCACTGGTCTTGACCTGGCCTTGGTGGGAGTCCTGACGGTGGCACCCACGTATCAACTGCTTCTGACCAGCCAGGACAATCTGGGACGCTATTTTTTCAGTTCGGTCAGTATCGTCAATTGAGCAGCAGATTTTGGCCGTGATCGGCTCCGAGTTGGTAGTTTCCGCAGTATCGCGTGCGCAGGGTTGGGGCTAGACTTTGCGCCACTCACTTCCGGAGATCAACCCTATGAAACGACTACTTGTTCTGGCTGTCGCGGCAATTTCCATGCTGGCTCAGGCGCAGGATTATCCTGGCACCAAACCCATCACGATCGTGGTGCCTTTTGCGGCTGGTGGTCCGACCGACCGAGTCGCTCGGGATCTGGCAGAGGCGATGCGCAAAACGATGGGCGGGAGCGCCAATTTGGTAGTTGAAAACGTCAACGGTGCCGGCGGCACCATTGCGGCCACCAAAGTTGCCAAAGCCACACCTGACGGACACTCACTGCTGCTGTGGCATATCGGCATGGCGGCAACGCCGGGCCTGTATCGCAAACTACAGTACAAACCGCTGGAAGATTTTGAATATCTGGGCTTGGTTAATGAAGTTCCCATGACCCTGATAGGCAAGCCGCAACTGGCCGCCAATAACTACCGTGATTTCGAGAATTATGTGCGCGCCAATTCAGGCAAACTCAACCTTGCTCACGCTGGCCTGGGTTCGGCATCCCACCTGTGTGGTCTGATGTGGCAAGCTGCCATGAACCTCAGTGAACCCATGACCACCATTCCCTTTGGCGGAACCGCACCGGCCATGAATGCGCTGATGGGTGGGCAGGTTGACATCATGTGCGATCAGACCACCAATACGACCGGTCAAATTGAAGGGGGCCGCGTCAAGGCGTATGCGGTGACTACAGCCAAGACAATGAGTAACCACAAACTGCTCAAAAACTATCCCAGTCTGCAGGAAATGGGGCTCAAGGGTTTTGAGCTGACCGTCTGGAATGGCTTGTACGCCCCCAAAGGTACTCCTGCGGCGATCTTGAAACAACTCAACACGGCGATGAAAGCGGCACTGCAAGATCCGGCATTTATCAGCAAGCAAGACGCTCTGGGAGCCGTGATGGTGACGGACAAGCGTGTCGAGCCTGAAGCCCATAAGGCCTTTGTAGCCGCAGAAATTGCCAAGCTCAAACCCGTGATTGAAGCTGCTGGCAAGTTTGCTGACTAAGCGGTGCCCTAGGTGGCTCCGTGCTGTATGCCGACACGGAGTCTGGATCAAAACAAGCGTTTGGCCAATTGGTAGCGTTGGTACAACTCCTGGAATAGGGGGCCAGGGCGCCCGGAGCCCACCGACTGCCCATCCAGCAGGGTAATAGGCAGCAGTTCTTTGGTGGCTGACGATAGCATCAACTCGTCTGCCGACAGTACTTCTTCGCGGCTGATGGGGCGCAGGACAAACGTGATGCCCGCCGCCGCACAAAGTTCTTCAATCAGACCATAACGGATGCCTTCGAGCACCAGATTATTTTTCGGTGGCCCCATGACAACGCCGTTGCGCACCACCCAGACATTGCTGGCGGCTGCTTCACTGAGCCAATTGTTACGAAACATGACGGTTTCCAGCGCGCCCACATCGGCACTGATTTGTCGAGCGAAGACAGCGCCGAGCAGGCTGGTGCTCTTGATGTGCGCTTTGAGCCAGCGAAAATCATCTGCCGTGACACAGGCCACGCCATCTCGTCGCTG
>CAIYNH010000560.1 GCA_903927495.1 uncultured beta proteobacterium | reverse complement strand
GTGCGTCCAAAAACAAAACCACCCGGGCCGGCGAGCATTGGCCAAGTGAAAAACGATTTGTTGTAGTCCCACAAAATGGCCTTTTTCCCTTGGGTTGCGAGTTGTTTGTCCAAAGCCATCACTTCCTCAAAGCTGCTAGGGGGTGTCTTGACCAAGGCCTTGTTGTAAATCAGGCCGATAGCTTCAATCGACAGCGGGTAGCCCCACACCTTGCCTTGATAGGTAAAGGCCGACCAGGCAGAAGCTTCAATTTCATCACGAATCCGAGCTGAAGGTTTGATGGGAAAAATCAGACCGGATTTTGCCCACTCACCAGAGCGATCATGTGGCCAGCAAATGATGTCTGGCCCTTTACCGGCGCCTGCAGCAGCCTGAAACTTGTCGGGTGCACCTTCTGGGTGCTGGACGATGACTTGAATTCCTGTCACTTTGGAAAAAGTGTCCCCAACTTTTTGCAATCCGTTGTAGCCTTTGTCGCCATTGATCCAGATAAGCAAGCTTGGAGGAGTTTTGGCAGCTGCCAAGCCACCAGCCATCAAGACGGAAGCCACCACGAGTGAGCCGATTGCACGCGAGGTATTAGGCTGCACTGTTGTGCTCCGACTTGGTATGCCGATAAAACGCCCGCCCCTGTGCGTCAAACAGATAGGCCCATTCGGGTGGAATGCCGAGCAGAATCGACTCGCCGTCGCGCACCCTGGTTTGTCCATCAACTGCCGCTGTGAGTACTTCTGAGCTGTCAGGATGTTTACAATACGCATAGGTGATGCTGCCCAAGCATTCTGCAAAGGTCACTTGGGCCAGCAAGGCGTTATCGCTTACCCCGGCGCGCAGATGCTCGGGTCTTACGCCCAATTTGACGTTATCGCCAACGCTGGCACGGCTTGCATCAACCAGGCAATAAATCACCTCGCCGCCACCGAGTTGCACCTTTGCGCTCTGGGCGCTGCATTCCAGGATATTTCCGTTTAGCAGATTCATGCCCGGGGAGCCAATAAATTCTGCAACGAACAAGTTGTCAGGGCGCTCGTACAAGCTTAGCGGTGCCCCAACTTGCTCAATGTGCCCGGTCGATAGCACAACAATGCGGTCAGCCAGTGTCATGGCCTCTACTTGATCATGGGTAACATAGACCATCGTGGTCTTAAATTCTTCATGCAGTTTGGCAAACTCGTAGCGCATGCGAACGCGCAATGCGGTGTCAAGATTCGACAGGGGCTCGTCAAACAAAAAGACTTCGGGTTTACGCACAATCGCACGTCCAATGGCAACACGTTGACGCTGGCCACCCGATAGGTCTTTGGGTTTGCGTGAGAGCAGGTGCTCGATGTTGAGAATTTTGGCGGCCTGGTGAACTGCCTGGTCAATTTCCGTTTTTGGCACCTTGGCCAATTGGAGTCCAAAGGCCATGTTGTCATATAGGTCCATGTGCGGGTATAGCGCATAGGACTGAAACACCATGGCAATGCCACGCTCGGCAGGGGCTACGTTATTGACCATCCGGCCACCTATAGTCAGTTCGCCACTGGTGATGTCTTCTAGTCCTGCAATCACACGTAATAAAGTGGACTTGCCGCAGCCTGATGGTCCCACAAAAACCATGAACTCGCCATCGTTAATATCAAGGTTAATTTGATGCAGGATTTGATTTTCGCCAAATGACTTGCAAACGCCTGACAGTTTTACTTCGGCCACGTCTTACCTCCGTGTCGCGCCATGAATGGCATCGACTTGTCTCTCTATAAGGATCGAAATGGCCGGTGAATTAAAGCCAATCGACACGCTCGCCGCACCGTTCGGCGTTGAATTTTGGCCGAGTATACATCCCAATAATGTAGCCATACAACGGACAATAATGCAGGAAATTTGGGTCGAAAAATTCAGCTTGAGGATATCATCGAGCCGAAAATTCTTTCAATGTAGCTAAACTACATATTAATTATGTCAGCCATCCCTAGCTTCCTACCCGCTGGTCGCACCGAGCCGATGGGTGCGACCATTTGCGATACTGGTGTTAATTTTGCGGTGTTTTCACAGCATGCGCTGCGAGTTGAGTTGTGTGTGTTTGATACTTGCGGGAAGCAGGAATTGCAGCGCTACGCGCTTGGCGGACCGGATGACGGCGTGTTTCATGGCTTCTTGCCTGCTGCCAGAGCTGGCTTAGTGTACGGTTATCGAGTCTATGGCCCCTATGAGCCCCAAGCGGGGCATCGATTCAACCCCAACAAGGTTCTGCTCGATCCCTATGCACGTGAAATTGTTGGCAGCTTTGTTTGGCAGGACACCTTGTACGGTTACACACCGCATCTTGCTCAAGGGCCGCAGTCTTTAGATGTGCGTGACAATGCCGCTGTTGCATTGAAGGCGCGCGTACCTACCGTGCGAGGGCCAGCGCCAGGGCGGCTGAATCCACCGCGTCATGCCAGTGCCGAGGTGGTGTTGTACGAAGTACATGTCAAGGGTTTTGGCAAACAGCATCCTGATATTCCAGCTGCCTTGGCGGGCACTTACGCAGGATTGGCACACCCGGTGTCCATTGCGCATTTCAAATCTTTGGGTGTAACCACTTTGTCTTTATTGCCGGTTCAGTACTGCGTGAGCGAAGCTGCACTCGTTGCCCGAGGTCAATCGAACTATTGGGGTTACAACACACTCGGTTTTTTCTGTCCGGATCCACGGTGGGCCAGTCAGTCCCGGGATATTGGCATGGTCATTGAAGAATTCCGTGCGATGGTTCACACATTGCACAGTCATGATCTGGAGGTGGTGCTGGATGTGGTGTACAACCACACAGCCGAGGGTAATGAGTGGGGGCCAACGTTAAGCTTTCGCGGACTCGACAATGCCAGCTGGTACCGCAGCGTAGCTGGTGACAGCAGACGCTGTGAGAACATCAGCGGATGCGGTAACACGCTTCGGGTAGCCCACCCCAAGGTCACGCAGTTTGTGCTGGATTCCTTGCGCTACTGGGTACAAATCATGGGGGTCGACGGTTTTCGTTTCGATCTTGCGACGGTTTTAGGGCGTACCGACCTCGGCTTTGATACGCAAGCCGCATTTTTCACCGCACTCAGGCAAGACCCGGTGCTGGCTGCCGTGCACTTAATCGCTGAGCCGTGGGATGGCGGGTCAGGCGGTTATCAGGTGGGACGCTTTCCGGGGCGTTTCATGGACTGGAATGATAAATTTCGAGATGCTGTGCGTGGCTATTGGCTGCAAACTGGGGTGAGTCGTGGTGAATTTGCACGGCGTTTGACTGCGTCGAGTGACCTGTTCCATCACGGTGGACGCAGGCCATGTTCATCGGTGAACTTTGTGTCGGTACACGATGGGTTTACGCTGGCCGATGTGGTGAGCTATAGCCACAAACACAATGCTGCCAATGGTGAAAATAACTGCGATGGCCGAAACGGTGAACTGAGCGCGAACTTTGGAGTCGAAGGTCCGAGCGACGATGTTGCTGTCTTGTCAGAACGCCGCGCGGTGCAACGTGCCATGTTGGCCAGCTTGCTGATGGCGCAGGGCACGCCTATGCTGTGCGCCGGTGACGAGATTGGAAACAGTCAGCAGGGTAACAACAACGCCTACTGTCAGGACAATCCGACGACCTGGCTTGGCTGGTCTGGTGCTGATCGTGATTTGCAGAAATTTGTATCCAGACTGATTGCGCTGCGGCAAAGTGAGCCGGCGCTGCAATGCAATATTTGGTCGACAGCTGCTCGTCAGGAGCCGGGCGCTGTGGTTCGCAGATGGCTGACACCTGCAGGTGAAGAACTGCAGGCCGAGGACTGGCATGATTCCCAGCAGCTTGCATTTGCGTGCAAATTGCAGGTTAAAGAAACCTCTGGTGGCGTGGTAACGCAATCGCCTCGACTGTTGATGATCTTCAACCCACGTTCGGATGCTGTGGTGTTCAGCTTGCGACCCATGCACTGGCAATTGTTGATTGACAGCAGTGACACGCTGCAGTTGACCCAACACAATACGCAAAGCTTGCCAGTTCCTGGGCACACTATGCTCGTCTTTCGTGAAACCATTTTTTAACTGATTGAATACTTCCATGACGCCACTTCATCAGCGCCGCTCAGGCGTGTTGCTGCACATCACATCCTTGCCTAGTCCCAATGGTATTGGAGACTTTGGACCGGACGCGTACAAGTTCGTTGACTGGTTGGTCGCAGCTGGTCAGCGTGTCTGGCAGCTGTTGCCCACCACCCCGATCGGACCGGGGGATTCGCCGTATCAGAGCGTCTCGGCGTTTGCCGGAAGTCCCTTGATGGTGGCGCTTGAGCCCTTGGTTGAAGCCGGTTGGCTCTATGAAATTGACTTGCCCACGGTGGGGTTTGATGCGGCTAAGGTGGACTTTGCGCGTGTGGTTCCGTGGCGCTTGACGCATCTGCGCTGGGCCTTTGATGGATTTTTGGTCAAGGGCGAAGGCGCACAGCGCGCGGCTTTTAACATTTGGTGCAAACAGCAGGCCTATTGGCTTGACGACTATGCCCTGTTCATGGCTCTTGAGACCGCGCATTCTGGACAGACTTGGTGGCTATGGCCTTCTGATCTGGCGCGGCGTGTCGCGAGCGCGCTGACCAAGGTGCGTCTGGAGCATCAAGTCGAAGTGATGTTTTGGCAATTTGTGCAATGGTGTTTTGACACCCAAATGCATGCACTCAAGACCTATGCCAATGCCCATGATGTCGTCGTTATTGGTGATTTGCCGATTTTCATCGCACATCACAGCGCAGACTGTTGGGCGCGACCCGACTTGTATGAGCTGGACGAGAATTTTCAACCCACCGTGGTGGCTGGTGTGCCGCCTGATGATTTGGGGCCTTTAGGTCAACGTTGGGGTAACCCACTTTACTGCTGGGATCGTATGGCAGCCGAGAAGTATTCCTGGTGGACGGCGCGGGTGCGCCGTGTGTTGGAGCAGGCTGATGTGTTTCGCATTGACCACTTTCGTGGTTTTGCTGGCTATTGGGAAATACCTGCCAGCAGCCCGACGGCGACGGTCGGGCGTTGGGTTCCAGGGCCAGGTAAGGCCTTGTTTGACGCGATTGAACATGCGCTTGGCAAGTTGCCGATCATCGCTGAAGATCTGGGGTTGATTACCCCTGACGTGATCGCATTGCGCGATAACTGCAGCTTTCCGGGGATGAAAATTTTGCAGTTTGCGTTTGGCTCTGATGGGGCACACGAGTTTTTGCCGCACAACTATGTGCCGGACTGTGTGGCCTACACGGGTACCCATGACAACGAAACGATACGCGGCTGGTTTCACAACACCAATCCGCGTGAGCGGGAATTTTGTTGCCGCTATTTGCCCGCAGCTCCCCATGACATTCATTGGGCCATGATCCGTGCAGTCAGTAACTCGGTGGCCAACATGGCGGTGTTTCCGTTGCAAGATGTGCTGGGGCTCGATGGCGGCCATCGGATGAACTTGCCTGGCACGCTTGGTGGCAGCAACTGGACCTGGCGTTTTGATTGGTCAATGCTCGGCAGAGAGCCGACCCGAGTGCTTGGTCTCATCACCGCAGCCAGTGGTCGAGGAGCGTTTGAGTTGCTTGGTTTGCCTGACAGTTGCTGAAAATGCGGCCTTTCTGTGATCTGTAAGCCGCTACCACTTTCGCACCGCCTGGTTTCGGTGACTTGGCCGCTGCTGGCAGAAATGGTGCTGGGTTTTGGTGTGGGGCTGCTGGGACTGTGGGTGGCTTCACGTGAGTCAGATGCTCCTGCTGAACCTGATTGTGTTGTTTAGTGTGT
>CAIYNH010000559.1 GCA_903927495.1 uncultured beta proteobacterium | reverse complement strand
TATCCGGACGGTGTCGATATTGATCTGTACCACGACTGGAAAACGGCACTGAAAAAATAAACTATTACTCTATCAAATAGAGAGCTGCTGATGCTTGTACACCAAGGGTTAGCAGCCTTTTTTTCATACAAAGAACAGCCCGATCCTTGCTTAGCAGTAAAGCTCGGTGGGCTACCGCCAGGTCAATAAACTTTTGATCATCCGGGTCGCGGCAGGTCACACTGGCTTTAATAGCGGTGTCCACCAGCAGGGCCTGACCGTCAAACTGAGCCAGTACATGCGCAGAATTTACCCGGTAGTACGCCATGCGAGGCGCGATTTTTGGATACGACAGGACCCGCTCCAGTTCATTGCGCATGGCTTGGGTGGCGATCCACTGCAACTTGCGTGATGCCAGTGCACGTTGCAGTGGCCGAGCGGCGGGGTCGTCAAAGACCCAGGCATCGAGCACGATATTGGTGTCAAGCACCACCCGACCCGAAGCGATTGCGCCATCCTGACTTTGAGAGACTGCGGGTATGTGGGTCACACCGGCCACACCACACCGTGGTCGTTCAAGATGGCATCCATCGGCCAATCGTGCGGCTCGGGCTCAAAATCGGGCAAAAAGTCGGTGCCAAAACCCAGACCCACGGTGAATGGCCGGGGTGACAGGTTGCTCAGCGTACGGTCGTAAAAACCACCGCCGTAGCCGAGCCGATAGCCGCCTGGCGCATAGCCCACACAAGCCACAAACAACAGCGTGGGAGTGATCACCTCGGTGCCTTTGGGTTTGGGAATGCCATAGGCATCGTCCTCCATCGGGCAGCCGGGGTACCAGGCATGAAAACTCAAGGTCTTGTGAACTTTATCGACCACCGGCAGTCCAATCTTGCGTAGCTGGGGTTGCTCAATGAGTTCACCATCTTCCTTCCAACGGTGCAGTGCCGGCAATGGATCAAATTCACCCTTGATCGGCCAGTAAGCGCCAATTACCGTGTCGGGACGACCGACCAGCCAGATCCGCAAGACCCGCTGGAGCATATGAACGCGCTGTAGCCGATCCGGCAAAAGTAGGCGTTGCTCAACCAAGCGCTTGCGCAAAGCTTTCTTGTCCAGTGCTTTTTTGTCATCAGAATTATTCATAATCACCACATGCAGTTAAGAACCATTTTGACATTGATTTTCATGCTGGCCGGGCTTGCTGCCCTGCCGCAAGCGGCCGTGTGCGCCACCCACCCCGTACCCAAGGCTAATGAGTTGGTGTTGGAGATGAGTGATTCCTTCAAAAAAGGCAACAGTAAACACCTGAGCCTGCTCCTGCCCCGGCTCAAAGGCCATATTTTGTTGCCCTGGGCCGCTTACTGGGAAATAAGTGCAAGGTTAAGCACCGCCTCACCGGCAGAAATTCAGGACTTTTTGACTCGCTACAAGGGCACTTACCAGGAAGATCGCTTACGCAATGACTGGTTACTGCTGTTGGGGCAGCACCGTGACTGGAGCCATTTTGCAGCCGAGTTGCCCAGCTTCCGGATGAATGACGACCGAGAGGTGCAATGCTACACCCTGGCGATGGCGCAAATCGTCTCGGGCACTTCCCACGCAGAAGATGTCAAACAGCAGTGGTACAAGCAAAAAGATCCCGGTGAAGGCTGCGCTCTGGCTGCCGCCAGTCACTACACGGCGCAACAACTCGCCGATTCCGACATCTGGCGCAAAGCACGTCTGGCAATGGATGCCAGCCAGCTCAAGGCAAGCCGCCTGGCGGTTGCGATCGTCGCCCCTGAAGCCCTGGGTACGCTGGCCGACATCACTGCCAAACCCGAACATTTCCTTAGTAAAAATGCACTTTCTGACAGCGCACTCACCCAGGAACTGGCGGTATTGGCACTGTCCCGACTGGCGGCCAGCGACTTTAACAAGGCTGCCAACCTGCTGGAGCAGCGCTGGGCGGCGCACCTCAGTGCCGAGCAGCGCGCCTGGAGCTGGGGCTCCATTGGCAGGCAAGCCGCACAACAACTCTCACCCGAGGCCTTGCACTACTTTGCCCATGCCAACAACAAAGACATCAGCGACCATCACCTGGCCTGGAAAACACGTGCTGCCTTACGTATGGGCCAATGGCAGCAAGCACTTGCTGCTATAGAAGCCATGAGCAGTGAGGTGAGTGCAGACACCACGTGGGTTTATTGGCGGGCTCGCGCCCAGAAACAACTCGCCAAAACCGAGGCAGAGCGCCTGCAAGCCAGCGCGTTGCTGCAAAGCATTGCCA
Organism: uncultured beta proteobacterium; assembly: GCA_903927495.1. Taxonomy (GTDB): domain Bacteria; phylum Pseudomonadota; class Gammaproteobacteria; order Burkholderiales; family Burkholderiaceae_C; genus Rhodoferax. The sequence goes on along the minus strand of CAIYNH010000559.1, from coordinate 763 downwards.
GCGTGCGTGGTTTTTATGAAATGCTGGCACTTGAAGAACTCGGGCAAGTCATTTCCCCGCCCCCCAGGCCAGACCCATTAACCGCCTCAGAAAAAGAGGCTGCCAGGTCTAACACTGGCTTGCAGCGGGCGTTAGCTGCTATAGATTTGGGATTGCGCCCAGAAGGCGTGAGGGAATGGAACTACCACACCAATATGCACCAAAACGGTGGCATGAGTGACCGCGAACTTCTCGCTGCCGCCGACCTGGCCTGTCAGCACGAGGTCTGGGATCGCTGCATCAATACCAGTGAGCGCACCAAAAATGTGGTCGACCTGGCCCAGCGTTTTCCCATGCCACACAAGCAGGCGGTGCTCGATCGCACCCGCGAGATTGGGTTGGACCCAGCCTATGTTTATGGACTGATCCGCCAGGAAAGCCGTTTTGTTACAGATGCCAAATCCGGTGTCGGGGCCTCGGGGTTAATGCAGGTAATGCCCGCAACCGCCCGCTGGACCGCCAAAAAGATCGGTTTAACCAGTTTCAAGCCGCACCAGATCACCGATCGTGACACCAACATCGCGATTGGTACGGGCTACCTCAAACTGGTACTCGATGACTTCGCCGGCTCCATGCCAATGGCGGCGGCGGCCTACAACACGGGCCCGAGTCGTCCGCGCAACTGGCGTGGCCAGTCCGGTGGCCCGGTGCTTGAGGCCGCGATCTGGGCCGAAAACGTACCGTTTCCTGAAACCCGTGATTACGCATTGGATTGCGCTGGTTC
>CAIYNH010000558.1 GCA_903927495.1 uncultured beta proteobacterium | reverse complement strand
GTTTTCAACAATCACACTTTGCCCCAGTGCCCTACCCAGCGGCTCGGACATGACGCGAGCAATGATATCGGTAGTCCCCCCTGGAGCAAAGGGAACTTGCAACTTGATAACCTTATTGGGATACCCTTGGGCCATCGCTGAGCCGGTGACAAATGCGAAAAAACCGACCACAAAAAGAGTTCGACGATACATAAACTGAGTGCTCCTGAACAAAATTGACATCATAAATGCGCCAAGTCTGCATGGTAACCTCCACACACTCACGGCATGCCACAAAAATCACCTAGGATTAACCCCAGTAGGTATAGGCCAACACGATGCCAAGACTCGCAGCCACACTTACTAAATCAACTTTACCAATTCCATTTCACGAAGGCATACTGAAATTACCAAAGATCTCGTTTTCGGCGGCCTGGAATATGGATTGCTTTGTTGCCTTTCTCTTCCGTGACCAGCCACATTGCGCTCAGGACATCTCGCACTGCACCCCGGCAGTACATTGGTAATTTCCACAGCCCCGAGTTTGTTGCTGGGCGCTTTGAGGCAAGGAAACGTTTAAGTCCTGGCGGCAATTCGGTCGACTAATCGACTCATGTTGGACAGGGAAATCAGATGGGCATATATCCAGCCCGCTTCGCCCGATCTGACAATTTCAGCGCCGGTTTTTTCGTCAAGTGACTGCAACTTTTGTTCGTCGATTACATAAAGACCGTTGAAAAGGAATTTGCGACCATCAGCCAACTCGGTTTTTGCCGACATTTCGGTAAACATGCTGAGATCATCAAGTTGCTTGACAAAGGCTTCTGTGCGTTTCATCTGCGCCTGGTAAGCATTCAGGAAGTTGACTGCGCCATCCAGAAATGAGGTGTTAGCACCTTTCTTGTCAAACAAGGGCTGACCATCTTCTGCATTGAATGTGGCAGATGCTTCATCGATGCAGACGACGAATTCGTCAGCACCGTTTTCGGCCAGCACAAACGGGTAGCGACGGACAAATGCCGGAACGTAACGGGCATCAGATTTGCCTTCAGCATCGACAAACAAATTCTCGTCATCGCGCAGACCTAACAAGACAACCGGAACTTTTCGTTCGCCAACTTTGGCAAACACAATGGGATATTCTTTACAAGCTTCGATAAACTCCACCCCTGTAATGGGTACCGAGTTGGTTTTAGCAGCAAAAGAAAAATTTGGCACTGGGCCAATTTTTGTGGTGCGATGTTGATCGCGGTTGACTGCCACTGGTTTTTCGTAAAACAACACGTTGCTCATTGAGTTTCCCTTACCTTGAGGTAATTTAAAAACGGCTAGCATACCAAATAACTTGAGCGATCCTTTCAGCAATACTGCAGTTTATGGACTTCACTTCCAACAAATTTCTTGATCTTCTCCGGCACCGATTTCTGCGGAGCGGTATGGTGGGCATTTGTTGTATGACAGGTGCCATGGCAGACCCAGTCATTGACTGGGTGACACCGCCGGCATGGCTCCAGTCGCCGACGCAAAGTGGTCCCGCACGCCCAGGCGCACTAGTTTCAGGACCCGTCTGGATTTCCACTGGGCGAGGCGGCAAGGCTGTGATTGTTATTGGTCAGGAACGCGTTGAACTAGATGAAAATGCCTTGTGGGAGTGGTCAGGACAGGACAACGAAGAGGTTGGTAACGCGGTACAAGGACGAGTCCGCGTTGGCCCCGCGATAGCCGGCAGGCAGGCGGCAAAAAGTCAACGCTCCGACACCACGGTAGTGCGCCTATACACAAGCGCGCCCTGGTTGCTGGTGCTTGACGGAGGCGAGAACCAAAGTATCGCCGAAGGCCTGTCTCTTTTTCTGAAGAAAAGCGGCTACCCCGTCAGTGCTGCACAAAAAATGCAAGCAGGTTCTGCCACCAGTTGGGAAATATGGCTGGATGGATTTATGAGCCGGGAAGCAGCTGTATCAATCGGCAAAGATTTGACCGCGCTGGCACCCGGCATCGTTTCAGCCAAACCAAAACGCAAATCAACGAGCATTGGCAATTAATAAATGCAAATATAAATCAGGCTTTGATGCTTTAAGCAAGAGTATTTGACACTCTGTATTTTGTAGCATATTGAAACCTAGACTTTGCTAACAAACTGAGTCAAACATCCCCCATAATCCGCAAATCGCCAATCATGACAACCCTCGAATGGGATTCAATCCAAGCCTTGGCAGCAGGAAAAACAGGAAATTTTCATTGCAACAATTCAATTTAAATCGCCGTCACTGCATCGCCTTGGCAATTGGACTGATCGTAGCTGGGTCCAAGGCGATAGCGGTCGACAGTGCCCAAGCATTGAAACCGAACAGAAAACAATTCACCATTTTGGTACTCGGCGACTCCCTAAGCGCCGAGTATGGTCTCCAGCGTGGCGTCGGTTGGGTAGCATTGCTAGAAAATAAATTGACTTCTGAAAAGATAGTTGCACAAGTAATTAACGCAAGCATTAGCGGTGATACAACTTCAGGTGGTCGAGCACGACTTGCAGGTTTGCTGACCCGCTATCAGCCAGGAATTGTGGTACTTGAACTGGGTGGCAATGATGCCTTACGTGGCTTGCCCATGGGGCTAACCCAGGACAATTTAAACGCCATGACCCGCGCCGCCAAGGAGGCTGGTGCCAAAGTGCTGCTGCTGGGTATGCAGGTGCCGCCCAATTACGGCAAGGTTTACGCTGCACATTTTTTCGCAATGTTTGCCGATGTAGCCAAAACTCACAAAATCCGGTTAGTGCCGTTTTTACTCAGGGGTGTGGCAGATGTACCCGACAGCGCCCAATGGTTTCAGGTTGACCGGATTCACCCGGTAGCGGCGGCCCACCCAATCTTGTTGGCCAACATTTGGCCAGAACTGAAGAAATTGCTGCCATGAGTTTGACCCCAGTGAGCGCCGCCGAGGTAATTCGCCGTCTGGCAGAGTTTGAGACCCTGATTGATGCCCGTAGCGAGGCCGAATACCTTGAAGACCGTTTGCCAGGCGCGGTCAACTGGCCGACGCTGAACAACACCGAGCGCTGCGACATTGGCACGATGTATAAGCAAGTCAACCCTTTCGAAGCCAGAAAGCGCGGCGCAGCTATGGCAGCCCGCAACATTGCTGCTCACATTGAGCGCGAGGTCATTGACAAACCGAAGGAATGGAGACCATTGGCCTACTGCTGGCGAGGTGGTCAGCGAAGTGGTTCGCTGGCTCTGATTTTGAGCCAAATTGGATTTCGGGTCACATTGTTAGATGGCGGCTACAAGGCTTTTCGAGCCGCAGTCGTACAAGATATTCCCGGTTTGGTGGAGCCTTTTCGGTTTCGGGTAATTTGCGGACCGACCGGTTCAGGCAAGACCCGACTGCTCCAAGCTCTGAACAAACAGGGGGCTCAAGTGATCGACTTGGAGGCGCTAGCAAACCACCGCAGTTCAGTGCTTGGGGCGATGGTTGGGTTGAAGCAGCCTACGCAAAAACGCTTTGACACTCAAGTTTGGGAAACACTGCGCCGCTTCGATGCTTCTCGACCAGTGTTCATAGAGAGTGAAAGCAAAAAGGTGGGGGATGAAGCTTTACCAATTGCACTGGTAGAGGCCATGCGGGCTAGTGAATGCCTGAATGTGCAACTGCCTGACACTGAACGTGTGGCTTTGCTACTGGAAGACTATGACCACTTGGTACGCGATGTGGACTACTTTTGTGATCGTCTGGCCGTGCTCACGGCGCACAGGGGAAAGGCTGTGGTGGCTCGCTGGCAGGCCCAGGCACGCTCCGGAGAATTTGCACCAGTGGTATTGGACCTGCTGACACAGCACTATGATCCAAGTTATCTGCAATCCATGCAGCGCAATTTTTCACGCTTAAGTAGTTCAAAAATCATAGTACCTGATGACCGTACGACAAGCTCTATGTGTCTTTTAGCTATACAACTAATGCGCCAATCATGAGACCTTCCTGTGGCAACCAAGTAAACACAATGAATGAGAAGCACCCGCCGCAAGCCACCCTGTTTTTATAGACTTCTGCTGAAGCAAGCGGCATTGATCTGGCTCAACATTGCCAGATAATGACCGAAAAGCTTCCCATGCCGATGCGATTCAGGTGGAGGGAACGCTTTAATACCTGAATAAGCAGTGAATCCTTTTGCTCGTCGGCATAAGTTCTGATGAATTTATTGGCACCTCGATTCTGGACGTTATTCACCCTGTATTCACCCTGACTACCATGCTGTGACTGGGTATTCCGGCCGATCGTGACCAGTCATTCCGGTTCATCGTGACCACCCATTCCGGCGATCGTGACCGGTGCCTGGGGACCCAGACTGGCCGCTGCTGATGCCAAATGAGCGGTTGTAAGAACACCGACAAATCACTCAAGGCGGCGTGCAGGCGCTGCGCATCTTTATCCCAACCCAATCGGGTTAGTCTCACCAGTTTTTTTACTGGAGCCGACATGCCCGATACCCGAAGGATCACTATGCGTTTTATCAAAGACATCCTGCGTCTCAAACTTGAGCTCAAGAACTCGCACCAACAAATAGCCAACTCGCTTGGCATCTCCAAAGGCGTTGTCACCAAATACGTCAAACTTGCCGACACCTCGGGCCTACAGTGGGTGCAAATCCAAAGCATGGACGAGACGGCGCTGCACCAGCTCTTGGTCCGTGCCCGTCACATCTGGGTAACTACCCAACGCCAGCCGGGTTTCTTTGCCGTCTTTGTAGATTTTCCAGAACCAGCGCTTCGATCCTGCCTGGCTTACCTCCAGATATAGGCCACTTGCATCGGTAAATCTGCCCCGATTCTTACCCGGGGAACAAGTGGCATTACGGCATTGAGCATCGGTCAGCATGGGCTTCTCCTAGGGAAACGGGGAACAAGTGGCAAAAAATGCCGTTCCCCGGTGTTCCATTCCCCGGTATGTTCCCCCGGTTTGTATTGAATGTCAATATCGGCCTTTGTACGCTGTTGCAAGTTAACTAGCTGATTTGCCAATGAAAAAGGCCTTCAAAAATCGCTCT
>CAIYNH010000557.1 GCA_903927495.1 uncultured beta proteobacterium | reverse complement strand
CAACTCTGGATCAACTCATCGTGTGTCAATTTGATGCCATTGAAATTCTTAACCAACTGGCGACTGCGCATATCGACTTGGTCAATTGAAAGGTTTTGCTCGTGCAACATTGGGACTAGATAGTTTTCTCGGGCGATTTTGCAAAATGGACAGCCTTTCAAGCTCACCATGACCAACAAAGGGCTCCCCTTTATGAGAGCCTGACTCAAATCATCTGGTAAGGATGTCGGCGCAGGCAATACGATAGAGGTAGCCAAAGCATCCTCAGCCATGCATGCAGTCAGGCTTGACAACAATAGTTTGCGTCTAGAAAGTAGCGCGTGCTCAAATTGCATCACTTGGCCTCATGTTCCAGTAATAAGTAAGTGTTGTAGGCGTTCATACGGTTGGCTACGCCAAATAGCGGTAAATGCGCATACTGCGACCAGTCAGTACGTCGATATGCATCGTCAAAGGGCTCCATATTGTCAGCGGCTTTACCCATTGTTGTTCGCAAATGGACCAAGTACTCGCGCGTTTGTTGCATATCTTCGTAGGCCTGGGTTGAAATTGGACCATGACCAGGGACGACAAATTTTGCATCGAAGTTCAGTAATTTGTCCAATGCAGCAATCCAGTGTCGGCTGTTGGCCTGACCCACAAAAGGTATTCGATTTCTAAAAACAAGATCGCCAACAAATAGCACTTTTTCGTCTGCTAGAAAAAAGGCAAGATCCTCGGGAGTGTGAGACGGAACAAGTGACGCGATTTGGATGCGCACACCGCCAATCAGAATTTCTGAATCATTGTCGAGCCAATCATCAGCCGCAAGCAATTGGGTCTTTTGGTCTATCCACGGAGCAATTTGTTGCCGAGAAACTTCCAGGCGCGAGAGAGCAGTTTCAGAATTCAAGTACTCCAATGCGGCGCGATGCGCCAAAATTCGTGCGCCTTGGGCCTTGAAGACCTGCAAACCATAGATGTGATCGGCGTGATAGTGCGTTACCAGCACATGAGTCACAGGCAGTGGTGTGAGCAGCTTTATCTTGGCTAACAATTTAGTTGCTAGAGCAGGCGACCCCAGCGCATCAATGACCACAACCCCCATCTGGGTGATAACAACAGACGCGTTCGAAATAAAGTTCTGATTGGCCGATGTTCCCAATTCTGACAAACCTTGGACATACCAAGCAGAAGGTGACACTTGAATCAACTGCATGTCCACCGGACTGTCTGACTTAACCTGCGCGGCATATAAAAGCATTTGAAAAACAATAATGCACTTTGCCAGCAAAGAACGATATGAATATTCCATTTTCATTACCAGAATAACTTTTTTGACTATTGCTACGAACAGTGAATGACCAACTGAATTAGCAATCGTCACGAAAGGTGAGTCGTCTTGCGCTTCGCATTTAGCAGCATGGAGTGGGCATCATGCCGTGTTCGAACGAATTATGAGATATGGGATATTTCCGCATCCATTGATACAAGACAAAGGCCTTTAAGGAGTGATTCTTAAAGGCCTTTCATTACAAAATCACACATTCCATGAGCAATTAACGTGCCCAAAGCCATGATGTCTCACTTAAGCTGCAGTAATTTAAAAACTTGTGGTGAATTTACCACCTCAACTTATCATAAGTACCCATTGTGAGCGTAATTAACAAACTTGCCCGACTCAGTAGCACCAGAACCCTGACTCAAATCCCGTCAATCCGATTTTGAGGGCAGCATGAGCCAGGGAGGAGGGCAGTGCAGTAAGTACAACTCTGCTGTGGATCAGCCGCCGTGAATTTTCATCATCACCGGAACAATCAACAGCGCCACAATGTTGATGATCTTGATCAGCGGGTTAACCGCTGGGCCGGCAGTATCTTTATAGGGATCACCTACGGTATCGCCAGTTACAGCGGCTTTGTGGGTCTCAGAGCCCTTGCCACCAAAATTGCCGTCTTCAATGTATTTTTTGGCATTGTCCCAGGCACCACCACCGGTACACATGGAGATCGCCACAAATAGGCCAGTGACGATGGTGCCCATGAGCAAACCACCCAAGGCTGCTGGCCCAAGGATAAGGCCAACCAAAATAGGCACTACGACCGGAAGCAGACTAGGGATCATCATTTCCTTGATGGCAGCAGTGGTCAACATATCAACTGCTTTGCCGTATTCAGGCTTGGCAGTACCTTCCATGATGCCCTTAATTTCGCGGAACTGTCGACGTACTTCAACTACCACCGACCCGGCGGCGCGACCAACAGCCTCCATCGCCATGGCTCCAAACAAGTAGGGTATCAAACCACCAATGAACAGGCCAATGATGACCATAGGATTGCTCAGATCAAAGGAGATGTGTTTGCCATAAGCCTCAAGTTTGTGGGTGTAATCTGCAAACAGCACCAAGGCCGCCAACCCTGCAGAGCCGATAGCGTAGCCCTTGGTTACAGCCTTGGTGGTGTTGCCAACTGCATCTAATGGGTCGGTGATGTCGCGCACGCTCTTGGGCATTTCGGACATTTCTGCAATACCACCAGCGTTGTCAGTGATGGGGCCATAGGCATCCAAGGCCACCACAATGCCAGCCATGCTCAGCATGGAAGTCGCTGCAATCGCAATGCCATACAAACCGGCTAGCCCATAGGCCGTGTAAATGGCAACGCAAACAAAAATCACTGGCCAAGCAGTGGAGCGCATGGATACGCCCAAACCAGCAATGATATTGGTGCCATGACCGGTTGTAGAAGCTTGGGCAATGTGCTTGACGGGCGCATATTGCGTGCCTGTGTAGTACTCAGTGATCCAAACCAAGGCACCAGTGAGAATAAGCCCAACTGCGCAAGCAGCAAACAGACTGCCCGCGCTAACTACGTGTCCGTCAGTCAATGTGATGGCGGCAGGAAATAGGCTTTGTGTGACAAAGTAGAACGCGATCAACGATAGTACGCCAGCCACGGCGAGACCTTTGTACAGCGCCGGCATAACGTTCTTCATACCAGGCGTGGCT
>CAIYNH010000556.1 GCA_903927495.1 uncultured beta proteobacterium | reverse complement strand
CGGCTGAAATATTGGCCGAGCGACCGCGTCTGCAAGGTTTGCCTGAAAACCAGCCAATCGAAATTGCGGGACATATTGTGATACAGCACAAATTTGTCTCGGCACCCTGGAATTTGGTTTACACCGTGCCCTCAAAGACGCTCTGGTTAAGATTGATTCATGAGCGTGGTGGAGCCATGCTGGCCATGTTCCTGGGCCTGACCACTTTGATCATCGTGATGTATTTGGTCACTGCGCGAGAGTTTGTCGTGCCGGCGACCAAGCTGGTTCAACATTTGGCAGCCGAGTCGCAGTTCAAGCATGTTCCAGTGCCGAAAGTCCCATTTCCATGGAAACCGTGGTTTGAAACTATTTCCAGTGTTTTTCGCGAGTCGCTCACTTTGATGTCGCTGCGTCAGGAGTTGGACATCGCAGCCAACATGCAGCAAGCGATCCTGCCACGCCATTGGCCGAAACACGACAGTTTTTCCTTATGGGGTTACATGCGATCGGCAAAAGAGGTTGGCGGTGATTTTTATGACCACTTTCAACTCACTGGCGGCAAAACAGGGATCGTCGTCGCTGACGTAAGTGGCAAGGGGGTGCCTGCAGCGCTTTTTGGCATGGTCTCCAAAACCTTGATCAGAGCCACGGCAACGCAAAACACCAGCGAGCCCGGAGCCGTCATTGCCACGGTCAACGATGTGTTGTGCCAGGACAATGACAGTTGTATGTTTGTGACGGTTTTTTATGCTGTGGTTGATCCGGTTGCTGGCCAGTTGTGGTACGTCAATGCAGGACATCCGGCGCCGCTGCTGGTGCATGCTGACGGAAGCAGCGAGTTTTTACCCTTGACCGGAGGCATTGCGCTCGGTGTGGCCGATGGTATGCCTTTTACCCAGCTGTGTATGCGGCTAAAACCCGGCGATTTTCTGATTATTTATACCGACGGGGTAACCGAAGCCTTCAACCCGGCTAACGAAGAAATTACCCAGAATCGCTTGCTACCCTTGATGCGGGAGACACCCGTAGCCGATGTACAAGATGCGGTTCACCGTGTAGTTCAGGCGGTGGAAGCCTTTGCTGCAGGATCGCCCCAGTCGGACGATATCACCTGTGTGGCGTTGGGTTACCGTTGCCACTCGTCCACTCAACTGATGCCAGCCAACAAGGTTGAAGCTTTGTGATGATGAGCCAGTTATTTTTAAAGATTGGGGGTCATGCTGTGCGCAGATTTCCTGGCAAGCTGCTGCTTGAAACCTTAAGTTTGTTGATCCTGTGCGGCTTCGCCCAATCGGGTTGGACGGATACATTGAACAGCATCAAAACCCGTGGCAGTCTGATTGTTGGAGTCAAAAAAGATGTTCCCTTATGGGGATTGCTTGACCCTGTCAATGGTGAAATCAAGGGGCTGGAGCCTGATTTGGCTAAATTGGTCGCTGAACAACTTGGCGTCAAGCTCAAACTGATTGGTGTGCTCACTTCTGAGCGAACTGAAGCTGTCGTCAGTGGTCGGGTTGACATGTTGATCGCTACGCTGTCGGACACCCCGGAACGGCGCCAAGCCATGACTTTGGTGCTGCCGCACTACTATGCTTCAGGGGTTAATCTGTTGGCCCGAAAAAGCGAACGGTTCAAGGATTGGAGCGATTTACGAAATCGCCGAGTTTGTAGCCGACGGGGTGCGTTTTACAACCGGCCAATCACTGTCACTTACGGTGCCGATGTGATTGCGGTGTATGGCAATGACCTGTCGTTTGCAGCGCTGCGCGATGGCCGCTGCTCAGCCCTGGTGCACGATGACATTGCGATTGTCACTTTGTTGCAAAGCCCGCTCTGGGCACATGACTTTGAGATGCCATTGACTAGCCTTTATCATGTTCCTTGGGCGATCGCATTGGCACCTTCAGAGCGGGGCGGGACCTTCGAGAAACTCGTGTCTAAACTTGTTGTCGCTTGGCACCGCGAGGGAATTCTGGAAAAGTACGAAGCAAAATGGGGTGTTCCTTCAACCACCTACCTGAAGGAAAAGCACGATATTTGGCAACGCAAAGTCAATGGCAAGTTTTTTTGTGGCGACGAAATGTCTTCCATCACACCCGTAGAATGCCAGTAACCGAGGCATATGAGAGATGGCAATTGTTCAAGTACCATTGATTCAACCTGAACAGGTTGCGATTGGTTTGCTTCTTCATACCAATGCTGGAATGGCTGGGAAGGGGGCTTGCGTGCAGCCCGGATTTCACTGAACTTTGAAAGGCGTTGTCATGAAAGTTCGTTTTTGGGGAACACGCGGTTCTATTCCGATCGCGCTGACCGCTAGCCAAGTCCGGGCCAAGGTTGTAGCGGCGCTGAATGCAGCCATTGAGTACGGCTTGAACAAACACGAGGACGTGGATGCGTTTGTCGACTCTGAATTGCCGTTTTCGGTCAATGGTACCTACGGTGGTCATTCCAGTTGTGTTCAATTGGAATCCGAAGGGGCAGGGCACGTGTTTATGGATTTTGGTTCAGGAGCCCGTCCTCTTGGGGCTCACTATGTGCAGCAGTTTGCGCCTGGCACGCCGCAGACCTACCATGTTTTTATGTCCCATTTGCACTGGGATCACAT